>CAIPEB010000746.1 GCA_903863885.1 uncultured Planctomycetaceae bacterium
ATGTCCGCCGGTGTAGCGACGAACGTGAAACTCCCACGGACGAGCCGTGGGCATCCCCTTCCCCTGGCCGCGACACACTCTCGACAGCGGTTTCTCGAACGGTGCTTACGATGGCGCGCGTTGTTGCGAAGTCCCCGGTTCACAAATAATCCGGGTTGGCCGTATTGCTGACCGGTCAAGTGGTCTTGCACGGAAAGCCGATCAGTTCCCAGCCGGCAGTCGAGCCGGGAATATTGACGGCGAGGACTTCCTGGGTGTCCGTGCTCACAGTGCCGTCAACCGCCTCGACCTCGATGTCGGTCTTCCTGCACTCAAACTTGTATTTGGTCTTGTCCAGAGCTGCGCTGGGTCGGACTTGATCCGTCGCACGGGCAAACGTGCCGGCAGAACGCCTTCGGATCACGGGCGGGGCTTGATGCGGAAGAAACATCGACCACCTCATCGGGTTCGAGAAATCGTGGGAACATGGTGCGCTGGGCAAGCCCTCGGACGCGCACCCGCGTGATCTCCAGCACGGCTCAGCAATTCTGTCCCGTGTTGTAGTAGCTGCGCCCGATGATGCACCACAGCTTGCCATCGCGGCAGGCGCACGAGATTTGCGGTTTCACGTCCTTGGCGGAAGTCTTGTTCGCGACGCTGGTCTTTCGTTCCACTGGGGGAGATTGCTTGGGAAGCAACATGGATTAGCCCTCCACAATCGTTCGAGTGATCGTCATGGCCGAGATAAGCTGCACAATCGGCGCAGCTTGCACTCCCTAATATACCGACCAACGCCGCAGCTTTCCAACGGTTACCGGGATTATTTCGCTGACATCCACGGTCAGGCGATACACTTCCCGCGCCCGCTCGTACCGCCGCTGCGGATCGAATAGCGTCAGAATCACATCCCAGCACTCGGAACCCGGCCGGGAGATCTGGCTACGTTCCGTGGTGATCCGATCCAGCTTCAGTTCCCGCTTGATCGCTTCCTTGTAAACCGAAACGACTTGGTACAAGTTGGTTGCGGCAAAGTTCACCGCTCGATCCTGCGGCGCAATGCCGAGGTTCGCCAGTTCATAGTACAGCCGGTCCAGGAAGTTCGTGACATCCTCCTGAATCCGATCATATTCGACCTGTTTGTCCTGTTCCGAGGGGCGAACCCCAAGGACTGCCTCGACCAGCTTGGGAGTCGACCAGCCGAACATGCCGCGGATCTCCGGAAACAGCACCGGAACCTGATGGCCGTTCAGCAGCATGACCGACGGGCCGAGCACGCCGGGAATGGAAACCTGCGTGACCCCCTCTTCGAGCTGCGTCTTCCAGAGGTCAAGGATCCGCAGATAGGTTTCCCGCGCGAACGGCCCGACCGGCTGCAGAGCGTAGATCGGCGTGGCCTCTTGTTGCAGGGTCCAGGTCACGGCGGTCGCTTCCCAAGGGGAATTCTGCAGGAATCGCAGCAGTGCGGCCCCGTCGATCACCACTTCCCTGCCGCCGGCTTGCTCCAGCGCATCGCGCCGGGCTTCGGTGCCGAAATCGAACGCGATCTGGCCCAAGGCGTAGACCAGTCGCCGTTCCGTTTCGATGGGCATGGGGAGGGGGACTTCGGTTCCCCGCCGGGGCAGCCCGCCGCTCGCCGACGGGATCGACACAGGCTCCGAGCGATTTCCGCCACAAGCGGGCGACGTGTCATCGCCCAGTCCCTGTGCGCAGGGCGACGGGGCAGGCGTGAGAGGCAAATTGGCATTCGACATGGCTGAGACGTCTCCTTGAGAAATATGTTCCAGCGCAGATCCGGCAGCCAAGCGGCCGCCCAACCAACGTTGGCAGTTGCTGGCCACGGCTTCCTCACAGGGAACAGCACTCGTGAGGATCGCGGCCTTGATTTCCTTCCCGTCAAACTTCCGGCCCAGTCGCAACTGCCGGCTGGCGAGCAATCCGGCCACGCCGGACACCAGGGCGGTTGCGACGCTGGTTCCGCTGACCCGCTGCGTCTGGCCTCCCGGCCCCGCACCGGCGACCAATTCTCCGGGCGCCAGCACGCCGTGCCCCCCGTACAAGTGGGACCAGTTGCTGAGCGCCAGCGGTCGGCCGTCCCGCCCGGCAGCACCGACGGCCAGCACCGCCGGCGAAGCGGCCGGGACGTGCGGGCACGCACAGCCTTCGTTGCCGGCGGCCGCCACGATCAGGATGCCCTGGTCCTCGCAGGTCCGGATCGCCCGGGCCAAAGGCGGTTCCGCTTCGCCCGTCTCGTCGTACACGCCTGCGCTGATGTTGATCACGTTGGCGCCGACCGCGATGGCCAGCGAGATCGCCCGCGCCAATTCCAGCTGCGAGCAGGGTACCAGCGAGCCATCCTCCGTCTCGCCGTAGATCGGGATAATCACGCCTCGGCATCTCGGCGCCACCCCCCGCACCGGGCTGTCGTGCTGGCCGAAGATCACGCTCGCCACATAGGTTCCGTGCCGGAGGCCCGCGTGCCGCGCCGGGTGCCCGCCGCTGGGAAACTCCACCTGCCGCACCAGGGCGCCGTCAAACGCCGGATGGGCGAGTTCCGCGGGACCATCAAGAATCGCGATGCAGATGCGCGGGTCGCCGGCCGTCACAGACCACAGCTTCGGCAAATCCGGCACGTGCTCCTCGGCAGCGCCGGCAAGCGCTGTCGGCGTCTCCCCATCGGCAGGATCCCCGCACCTTCGCTCCGCCATGATTTTCGACCATCGTCCCCGGGTAACGTGGTCCCAGAAAAACTGGGGTTAAGCCGGCTGCACCAACGATCGGCCGGCTCTTCCGAGTCTAATTGCGGGGGCGGGTGACTCAAGACGAGGCTTGGCGTTTTGCCAGCTTCCGCAGGACTTCGATCCCGCGTTCGATGACCCTTTCGTCGGCGGCGTAGGACAGGCGGAAGTGGCTGTCGCGTTGGCTGAAGATCCCGCCGGGGATGATCAGCAACTGGTTGCGAATCGCCTCGGCCACGAACTCGGCGCCCGTCCCCCAAGGTGCCTTGGGAAACGCGTAGAACGCGCCGCGAGGCTTGATCAGCTCATACAGATCCGACAATCCGTCGTACAGCAGATCGCGCTTTCGGCGATACTCGTTCAGGTACAGGCTGACGTCGACGTCCATTGCCACCGCGCCGGCCCATTGGACCGGTTGTGGAGCGCACACGAAGGTGTACTGCTGCAACTTGATCATCGTGTCGATGACAGCCGCAGGGCCGTGCACGAAGCCCAATCGCCAGCCGGTCATGGCGTGACTCTTGGAGAAGCCGTCCATCACGATCGTCTGCTCGTTGAACTTGGCCGGCGACAGGAACGGCTCATCATAGCAGAAAGCCCGGTAGACCTCGTCGGACAACAGGGCCACATTGCGCTCGGCCGCCAGTTTGGCCAGCCCTTCGATCTCGGCAGCGGTGGCCGTGACCCCGGTCGGATTCGCCGGCGTATTCAGCAGGATCAGCTTGGTCCGCGGCGAGATCGCATCGGCAACGCGATTCAAGTCAATGCGAAAGTCCGGATAGGTATCGATCAGAACCGATTTGCCGCCGACCAGACTGACCAGCGGCTGGTACATCACGAAGAACGGATCAAAGATGATTACCTCGTCACCCGGATTGACCAGGGACAGCATGGTCAACACCAGCCCGCCGCTGGTGCCCGACGTGACGAACACCTTGCGGTCGGCGTGACCGAATTCGGCGTCGACTCGCTGCTGCAGTTTCTCCCGCAGTACGGGTGCGCCCTGGGTGAGCGTGTAGCCGTTCTTCCGGCTCTGGATGGCGTCGATGCAGGCCAACCGCACGGGTTCGGGCACGTCGAAATCCGGTTGACCGATCGACAGGTTGATCGGATCCTTCATCTGCGCCGCCAAGTCGAAAACCTTGCGGATGCCGCTGCTATCGAACGTCGTGGTGCGTTGTGCAATCCAGGGGTGGAGCATGGGTGCCTCGAGGCTGGGAGAGTCGTTAGTATCAAGCGTAGGGTAAAGTCAACCAACTGTTTCACGGACGCGTCAAGTCGTCCGCGCGGCGGGGCGATTGCACTTTGGCCCCCGGCGCATACGAGACGCTGCCGTGCGGAGCCAGTTCGTACCCCCAAGCCTGGACGTAGTGCAGACCGGGATGGAAATCATCCCCAATGGCCTGCAATTGCCTCTGCAACTGCTCGTCCAACTCTTGCCGCAAGGCCGCGGACTCCGGCTTGTCCACCAGGTTGTCCAGCTGGTAAGGATCTTGCCTGTCGTCGTACAACAGCCAAGGTCCTTCCAAGCTTCGCACGTAGGTATACCGGCTGGTGCGGATGGCACGATACGGCTTGTCGAATCCGTGGCCGGCAAAGGGGGACACCGCCATGTAGAGCGCGGCGCGATCGGCTGGCGGAGTCCGCCCTCGAATCAAGCCGGACAGGTCTTCGCCTTGCAGCGTGTCCGGCAGCGGAACGTCGGCCAGGCCCAGCAGCGTCGGCAGGATGTCGGGCGTCGTCAGCGGCGTCAGCACGTCGCGTCCCTGCGGGCCGTGAACCGCGGGATACCGCAGCAGGAACGGCACCCGGGCGGCCTCGTCCCACGGCACTTGC
>CAIPEB010000747.1 GCA_903863885.1 uncultured Planctomycetaceae bacterium
CGTGCCGCCGACCAGGAAGACCTGAAGAAGCACTGGCGCGTCGAGAACAACGAACTGATCAACGACGGCGAAGGCGTCTACATGACCACGGACGAGGAACTCGGCAACATCGAGTTGCTGATCGACTACAAGACGGTGCCGCTGGCAGACAGCGGAATCTACCTGCGCGGCGCTCCGCAGGTGCAGATCTGGGACTACACGCCGGCGGGCGGCAAGCTCGATCTCGGTGCCGGCAAGGGATCCGGAGGACTCTGGAACAACAGCCCCGGCGCGCCCGGCAAGGACCCGCTCGTGCTGGCCGACAAGCCTTTCGGCGAGTGGAATCACTTCCGGATTATCCAGATCGGCGAGCGCACGACCGTCTACTTGAACGACAAGCTCGTGGTCGACAATGCCCGCATGGAGAACTTCTGGGACCGCTCGGCTCCGCTTCCCGCCAAGGGCGTGATTCAGCTGCAGACGCACGGCGGCGAAATCCGCTGGCGCAACATCTTCGTCCGCGAAATCCCGGCCGACGAAGCGAACAAGTTCCTGGCCGGCCGTGGCTGCGAGGGCTTCTCCCCGGTGTTCAACGGCACCAACCTCGACGGCTGGGCGGGCGATGCGGACAATTATGAGGTTCGCGACGGCGCGATCGTCTGCAAGCCCGGAAAGGGCGGAACGCTTTACACGAAAGAGAAATACGCGGATTTCGTCGCGCGGGTCGAATTCCTGCTTCCGCCGGGCGGCAACAACGGCCTGGCCATCCGCTACCCGGGCCACGGCAACCCGGCCTATGACGGAATGACCGAGCTTCAAGTGCTCGACAACACGGCCGAGATGTACGCCGGCAAGCTTGACCCGCGCCAGTACCACGGCTCCGTCTACGGCATGATTCCGGCCAAGACCGGCTATCTGAACAAGGTCGGCGAGTGGAACTTCGAGGAAGTCACTGTGAAGGGCTCGACCATCAAGGTCGAACTGAACGGCACGGTGATTCTCGACGGCGACGTGAGCCAGGTGAAGGAATTCATGGCGAACAGTGCCCATCCCGGCAAGGACTTCAAGGAAGGGTTCTTCGGATTTGCGGGACACAACGATCCCGTCCAGTTCCGCAACATCCAGATCAAGAAGCTGCAGTAAGCCCAACAACGACACGGGGGAGAAACTCACCGATGAATCAAGGCCACAAACCGTCCGCATCCCGCCGCCAGTTCCTTCAAACCAGCGCACAGGTCGCGGCCGCCTCGGCCCTCGCCGGCGCCGTCGTTCCGCGAGTGCACGCGGGCGAGGACAACACGATTCAAGTCGCGCTGATCGGCTGCGGCGGCCGTGGAAGCGGCGCGGCCGTCAACGCCCTCAATACGAAGAACGGCCCGATCAAGCTTGTTGCCATGGCGGACGTCTTCGAGGACCGGCTGAAGACCAGCTTCACGCAGCTGAAGGCCAACGTCGAAGCGCAGATGGACGTGCCCGACGACCGCAAGTTCATCGGGTTCGACGCTTACCGCAAGGCAATGGACTGCCTCCGCCCCGGTGATGTGGCCATCCTGGCCACTCCCCCCGCGTTTCGCTGGGTGCAATTCACCTATGCCATCGAGAAGGGCATCAATGTCTTCATGGAAAAGCCCGTCACGGTGGACGGGCCGACCACGCGACGCATGATCGCCTTGGCGGAAGAAGCCAAAAAGAAGAACCTTAAGGTCGCTGTCGGGCTGATGTGGCGTCACTGCCACGCCCGCAAGGAACTGCTGGAGCGCATCCGCGAAGGAGCGATCGGCGATATCCTGGCCCTGCGGGCTTACCGGATGCACGGGCCGATCGGTTCGTTTCTCTCCGGCCCCAAACCCGAGGGCATCAGCGACCTGCTGTACCAGATCCGGCAGTTCCACAGCTACCTGTGGGCCAGCGGCGGCTGCTACAGCGATTTCTATATCCACAACATCGACGAATGCTGCTGGATGAAGGGAAGCTGGCCCATCAAGGCCCAGGGCCTCGGCGGACGGCACTATCGGGGCAATATGGTCGATCAGAATTTCGACTCCTATTCCGTCGAATACACGTTCGCCGACGGCGCCAAGATGTTCCTTTACGGACGGTGCATCGCAGGCTGCTACGACGAGTTCGGCAGCTATGCGCACGGCTCCAAGGGATCGGCCGTCATTTCCATTAACGCAGGCGTGCCTTCCTACAGCAGCATCTACCGCGGCCAGAAACGCGAACCGGCAGATCTCGTTTGGAAGCGTCCCACCGTGGAACCCAATCCGTACGATCTCGAATGGGCCGATTTGATCGAAGCCATCCGCAAGGATCAGCCCTACAACGAAGTCCAGCGGGGCGCGGAAGCGAGTCTCGTCACTTCGATGGGCCGCATGGCCGCTCACACGGGCCAGGAGATTACCTACGACCAGATTCTCAATTGCCAGCACGAATTCGCGCCCGACTTGGACAAGCTGACGCTGACCTCCGCATCGCCGCTACCCCCGGGGCCGGACGGCAAGTACCCGGTGCCGCAACCGGGTATCGTCACCGATCGCGAGTATTGAGAATCGACAGGCCCGAACCCGATCGACGCCACGGAGCAATCGGTCGCTGGCAATCTCGGGAGGCTGAATATCTCCGAAAGAAGGAGACTGAACCTTGCGATATGTCGTTGCCGCTTGCGTTCTGTTCACGGTTCCGAGCGTCGCTCCGGCTGCGGACGCTGCCGGAGCATGGAATGCCGTCCTGTCTCCCGCCGGCTCAGTTCACCTGACCTGCGCCGGACGAGACGTCGGATCGCTCGAGTGCGGGCTGTTCGAGGAAGGCTGGCGCAGCGCATCCATGGGTGCGGGAAAGGCGGGAGCGGTCAAGCCGGCGGACGGCGTGATGCGATCGCAGATCCGCGCGCCCGGCGGCTGCGTGGTGGACACGCAATTGCAGGCAAAGGCCGAGGCGTCGGGGTTGCTGCTCAATTACCGCCTGACGCCCCGCGAGTCCGTGAAGCTGAACAGCCTGCACGTCAGCCTCGTCATTCCCGCCAGCCTTGCCGCCGGCGGATTCTTCTTGGCCGATGGCGCGCAATCGGCCTTTCCCCCGGCATTGAAGGACGTCATGCTGCGTTCGGGGCCGATGAAGGAGCTCGTGCTCGTGCTGGCCGACGGCGCGAAACTGCAGTTCAGGTTTGCTTCGCCCACCCAGGTGCTGGTGCAGGACGACCGCCAGTGGGGCCAGAATTTCTCGGTGCGAATCGGTCCGCAACTCGACGCTTCCAAAGCCTGGGCCGCCGGCCAACCGCTGGAGTTGAGCTTCTCGTTATCGGCACCGGGCGGCATCGCGGCGGAATACGACGAACCGATCACGATCACCGCGGGCAAGGACTGGGTGCCGCTGAATACGGAACTCGATATCGAAGCCGGCTCGGCACTGGACTGGAGTGCGCTGGTTCCCTGGCACACTCCGGCGGGCAAACTCGGGCGAGTGCTCGCGGGCAAGGGCGGAAAGATGGTCTTCGCGGATCAGCCGGAGGATGCCGCGAAGTTCTACGGGTTCAACCTCTGCTTCAGCGCGCAGTATCTGGCACACGAGCAGTCCGACCGGCTTGCGATGCGACTGCGGCGTCTCGGCTACAACGCGGTGCGATTTCATCACTACGAAAGCCTGCTGGTCGATCGTTCGGACGGAACCAGCACGCGGCTGAATCCCCAGCGCATCGACGAACTCGATTATCTGTTCCACGCGCTCAAGCAGCAGGGCATCTACGTCACGACCGACCTGTTCGTGTCCCGCCAGGTGTTCGCCCGCGAAGTCTGGCCGGGTGAATCGGGCAACGTGGAAATGGACGAGTTCAAGATGGCCGTGCCGGTCAACGAGCGGGCCTTCGAAAACTATCGCCAGTTCGCCAAGGCGCTGCTCGATCACGTGAATCCGTACACGAAACTGAGGTGGGGCGACGATCCGGCGCTGGCATGGTTGAGCCTGATCAACGAACCGAACCCGGGCAATTTCATCGGCCGCATGAAGCCGCGTTTGAAGGCCGACTACGAAAAGGCGTGGGGCGTCTGGCTCGCGAAGCACCATCCCGATGCCGGTTCGCTTGCCATGCCGACCGACGACCGGAAGCCCGAATCGTGGCTGTTGATGAACCTGTTTCTGGCCGACAACCAGCGCGAGTTTCTGGCTCGCGGTACGAAGATGCTGCGCGAAGACCTGCATTGCCGGGCGCTGGTCACAAATCTCAACGCCTGGACAAATCCGGTGCAGATCGAGGCGGTGCGTCCCGAGATGGATTACGTTGACGACCACTTCTACGTCGATCATCCGGAGTTCATCGAACGACCCTGGCAGTTGCCGTCGCGCTGCGCAAATCGCAGCCCGGTCGCTCAAGGCGCGCCCGGCGGACGCGGCTGCGCGTTCATCCGCCTGCTCGACAAGCCGTTCACCTGCAGCGAATTCAATTACTCGGGCCCTGGAAGATTTCGCGGGGTTGGAGGAATCCTGACGGGAGCCCTCGGCGCGGTTCAGGACTGGTCGGTGATCTGGCGGTTTGCCTACAGCCACGCGAGGGAAAACGAATTCACACCGGCCGCGGCCGGCTACTTCGACATGGCGACCGACCCCTTAAGCCAGGCTGCGGACCGGGCGAGCATCTGCCTGTTTCGCCGCGGCGACATGCGGGCCGCCACGCACTCCGTCGCCGTGGCCTGCACTCGCGACGACGCGCTGAAATCGCCGCGGACGGTCCGAAGTATCACGCCGCCCTGGACTCAGCTGGCCTGGATCACCCGCGTCGGATCGCTGGTGGTCGATCAACCCTCGCAGGCGGCCGCCGATATCGTGCTGCCGATCGGCTGGGCAACGCCGGGACAGGCCTACGGCGCAAAGGCCCTCGGCGTCGATCCCTACTCGGAGCAGGCGGGGGACCGCATTGTCGCGACGATGCGAGAAAGAGGCTGGCTCGGCTCCAATAACCAGACCGATCTGAAGAAATCACGGCTTCAGTCGGAGACGGGAGAGTTGTTCATCGACGCGCCCGCCGATGTGCTCACGATTGACACTCCCTGCACGGCCGGCGGATACGCTCCCGCCGGAGGTTCGGTACACACCGCCGCAGTTGATCTGAAAATCCTCGACACCGGCGCAACGGTGTGGGTTTCGAGCATCGACGGGCTTCCGATCGGGCAGAGCAAGCGACTGCTGATCACGCACCTGACCGACCTGCAGAACACCGATGCGAAATACGCGGACCGGGGACGAACGATCCTCACAAGCTGGGGAAAGATGCCGCACCTGATGCGCAGCGGCCAGGCCTCTGTCGAGCTCCGCATCGCGAACCCGGACAAGGCGCGAGTCTGGAGTCTGGCTACGAGCGGGCGACGAATTGCCGAATTCCAGAAAGACGTCGCGCAAGGCGCATTGGTCTTGAAACTCGATGTGAACGACGGCGGAAAGGCCCGCATGTTGTACGAAGTGGAACTCCAGTAGACGGGGATTGCACCGATGTTGCTGCTCACGCGTCGCCAGTTTGCCGGACTCACCGCGGCGGGTCTGCTGGCATTGAACCGCTGCGTTCTCGGCGAAGAAACGACCGAGGAGGTCTACGATCCGCAGCGGCCGCTGCTGCGCACCGGGAAGAAACTCACGGTGCAGCCCGTCCTGGTCTATCGTCCCGCGGAACGCCGTGAACTGTCCAGTTGGCGATCGTGGGGCCCCGTCAACACTCCGGCGGCGGCCGACGAGGAACGCAAACGCATCGACCAGGAACTGGCGGCACTGCAGGCAAGCGGGACGTCGCTGCTCGAGATCCGCCCGACACTGGTCGCCACTTCCGATGACGAAGCCCGGGCGATCCAGAAGCGGGACCATGACGCTGTGATGATCTACCACGCCAGCGGGTCGCGGTCGATCGTGCAGGCTTGCTTTGCCAGCCAGGGGCCCAAGGACACCCTGATCTTCGCCCGCCACGAATCCGGACCGATCTACTACGGCTACGAAGCCCTGAGCACGGGCGGATACCTCAAGAAAGGAACTGCGGAGGATTACGCCGGTTGCAGTGCGGACAACCACGGCCCGGTTACGGTAAACGACGTCGTGATCGACGACTACGAAGCCGTGCGGTGCCGGCTCGCGGCCCTGGCCGGACTGAAGAACTTCATCGGCCATCGCATCCTGGCGCTCGGCGGCGCACAGGGAAAATACGATGCCTCGGCCCCGAAGGTGGCCCGGGAAAAATACCGCTTCGATATCGTGGATCTCGACTACAAGGATCTCGGACGAAGATTGGACATTTTGCGGGCGGACGCCAAATTCCTGGCGCGTGCGGACAAGTGGACCGACGTGTATTTGAGTATTCCCGGCACAAAACTGCAGACCGATCGGCGATTCATCACCGAGGCGTTTCTGCTTTACAGGATCTTCAAGGACTGGCTGCGCGAAAACAACGCAACGTCCATCACGATCAACCAGTGCATGGGGACGATCATCGAGATGTCGCGCACCACGGCATGCCTGACACTCAGCTGGCTGAACGACGAAGGCTACCTCGCGCTGTGCGAATCCGACTTCGTGATCGTGCCTCCCTGTGTGCTGATGCGGTATATCTGCGGAAACCCGGTCTTTCTGCACAACTCGACATTCCCGCATCGCGGCCGGGTTACCTGTGCCCACTGCACTTGTCCGCGACGGCTCGACGGAGCGCAATACGAACCGGCGGCCATCATGACGCACTACGAATCCGATTACGGCGCCGCCCCGAAGGTCGATCTCCCCATCGGCAGGCAGGTGACCTTCATCAGCCCCGAATTCGCCACCGGACGCTGGCTGGGATTCACGGGCATTGTGAAAGGGAACCCGAATTTTGAAATCTGCCGCTCGCAGCAGGAGGTCGAGATCCAGGGACAGTGGCAGCGTCTGATGGCCGAGGCTCGGGACTCGCATTGGGTCATGACTTACGGCGACCACGCGGAAGCCGCTCAATACGCCGCCCGCAAAATCGGTATCCGCTGGGATTCGCTCACGTCGTGAAACGGAACACGAGCGGGAGAATACTCGACGGTTTAGTCGAACCGTCCTGCAGAATCGGACCAAGTACTGAAGAGTCTGGAGGAAGGCGAACACTCATCCAGCTACTGACCGCATTCTGGTGTGCCCGCGCTCGCGGTCGTGCGTTGGCGCACTTCAAACAACCGCTTCGCGAGCCTGGCACACCCTACATCCGGCATCCGACATCTCATCCTGCGTGTTGGCCCCCTTCAGGACAACTCCGCAGATTGATCTGTACTCGCCGGGCGTTTTTCGGTAAACGACTACATTCTGCGTAGTCTCAATTCCGGTTCTCGTCCATGCTCCGGTTGCTGAGAAGAGCGTCATGGCATCCTCGCGGAGTCTGGTCATCGTAGCTGACGATTTCGGCATCGGTCCGGAAACGTCGCGCGGCATTCTTGAGCTCGGTCAGGAAGGCCGAATTACGGCCGCAGTTCTGCTTGTGAATTCCCCGTTTGCCGGCGAAGCGGTGCGCAAGTGGAAATTGAATCGCCGCCCGATGAAATTAGGGTGGCATGCCAATCTGACTCTGGACCGCCCGCTGCTGACGCCCTCGGAAATCCCCAGCCTTGTGGGCCCCGACGGTCGATTCTGGTCATTGAGGCAGTTCCTGCGTCGCGCGGCGTTTGGCAAACTGCGGCGAAGCGAAATCGAGGCCGAGTGGAGCGCCCAGTGGCATCGCTACGTGGACCTGGTCGGCGAACCGCCGGCGATCGTGAATTCGCACCATCACGTGGCCGTCTTTCCGCCGTTGGGCGACGTGCTGCTGCAGATCCTGCGCAAGCAGAAACCGCTGCCCTACGTGCGACGCGTTCGCGAGGATTGGCAATCTCTCTTGGCCCCGGGATCGCTGTGGAAACGCATCATGCTGACGGCGTTCGGAACTCTTCTGGCCCGTCGATGCGAGTCGGAGGGGTTTCCGGGATGCGAGTGCCTGATCGGAATCAACAATGGCCGCGATCCGATGCGGCCTTCGTTCTTCGCCGAGAGACTGGCCAGTGCCGGCGCCGAATCGATCGAGTTGATGTGCCATCCGGGATACCGGGACGAAAGCCTGAATGGCCGCGACGGCAATCCGTCCGAGATTGAACTGGCCAGCCGTGAGGCCGAACTCAGATCTCTGAGACGAGGCGATTCTCTCGAGTGCCTGGCCGATCTCGGTTACGATTTCCAGGGACCGAGCGGACCGCAGGCTCCGACTCGGCGAGCGGCTTAGCTGTTCGGCAAACGGCTTCAACAGCCTGCCGGAAAATTCCGGTTCCGGGATTGTCCATCGTGCGTCACGGCGGCATGTTCCGCTGAACGCATTGCCTGAACCGTCACGCGATTCTCGCCATGGCGCGTCCCCACTTCCGCAGGACAGTCTGCCAAGAACCGTCCCGTATTTCAGGATGCCTCACCAAACACGGACGGATCAGCCAATCCGTTCCGCTTGGTCGAGCAGCGGCGATGCGGGTGGTACTTCCGTGGTCGTCACCTCGCGAATCTCGGCCCGGAATTTCGCCACGAGGTACACGGCGAAACACGTCGCCATGATCGGAGCCAGCCAGATCGGCTTGACGTCTGGCACCAGCAGGCTCCCGATCCGATTGCCGCCGACGATTCCCGCAGCGATCAATATCAGCAGTCCAGCCTCCCGGCAAACGCCCTTCGCCGCAATTGCTTCGGCGAACATCACGCCGATCGCCGGCGCGAGCATCGCATACGAGTTGTTCTCGGTCCTGGGGTTGAACAGCATCAGATACGTTGCGGCCACGGCGTACAGGAAAATAGACAGCCGCGGCGGTTCGAGCCGCCGCCGGGCGATCCAGGACATCCCGACCACGGCAATGCCCGCCGCAGCGCGAACGACGGTCTGCAAGGTCTCCGGGATATTCACGTGAATCAACTGCAGCACACTGAATGGCTGCGCCCACAATTCCACGACCCCGACGTGCGCCGTCACCTGCAGCGACTGCCAACAAACCGTGTATTGCCAAGCCGCGTAACCGGGATTCTGGAAGACGAACGGAGACGCAAGGCAAAGGAATCCACCGACCGTCAAACGCCAGAACATGCGGCGATCGAGCACGGCCAGCAGGCCGCCCGGCACAATCGCCAGAGGTTTAATTGCCAGCCCAAGCGACAGAGCGACCGCCGATCGCGTGAATCGTCCCTCGGTAAAGTCCACAGTCGCCGAGAGAATAAGACCGGACAAGAGCAGAGTCGCCTGACCGTTGCGAGCGCAGTCCCAGGCGAGGGGCAGCACGACCAAACTCGCGAGAGCGAATCCGTCCTGAGTCGATCGCATGCGGGCCTGACCTGCGAGACGATAAGTTCCCCAGGCGAAAACGCCGATGCCCACAATGCGCCAAAGTGCTTCCCCCAGTCGTTCAGGCAGCACCGCAAATGGCACATAGAGAATGGCCGCTTGCGGAAAGTACAGAAAGCCTGAGCCGTCGTTCGTGTAAAGAGAGCGGCCATCCATCCACGCGAGTGCCGCCGTGCGATAGGCTGGGACAACACTGCGCCGATATCCGTTCAACGCCAGGGCCGACACAGCGACGGCGACCGCCAGCCAGACCAGCCAGGCGATCCGCCGCGAATCCGTGCCAACGATCATGCGACTACCACGATGTAGCGTTTGCCGTTCGGGCGAAATCAGATCTCGTGCGAGAATACCGGCACTGCCTCGAACGATGTGCCGTACATTCCGCACAGATCACGTACTCTCGTGCACAGGACGTCGACCAGCATCGGCGCGGCATGACGCGCCAAAGAGAGAGTGGAGCCGTATTCGTTGATGAGCGAGACAGGCACGCGGGCACAGCGATACCCCAACCGGGCCGCCAGGAGCACAACCTCAGCGTCGAACGCAAATCCATCTACGAGAGTCCGCGAGAAGATCCGTCGCGCGGCATCGCGTCGAAATAACTTGAGACCGCATTGCGTGTCCGTCACATCGCTCGAAACCAACAGCCGCACAAACTGCCGGAAACAGAACGAGGCAATACTGCGTGAGACCTTGCGGCACGCCACTTCCTCCGCCTCTTCGAGGTCGCGCGCGCCGAACACCACGTCGCACCGGTTTGACCTGATCCAATCGAAGCCCCGGAACAACGAGTCGAGATCAAAGGGCAGATCCGCGTCGGTGAACGATACCACGCCGCCGGTCGCGTGCAGCATTCCGGCTCGCACCGCAGCTCCCTTGCCTGACTGGCAAGGCATCCGCAGGGTCGAAAAACGCCAGCCCAAACCGTCGGCGCATTGAGCGGTCCCGTCGCAACTGCCGTCATCGACGACCACGACCCGGTAGTCACCGCCCCATTCATCCAGCCGTTCACGCATCGCGACGAGGGAGCTGGGCAATCGCCGCTCTTCGTTGTACGCGGGCACAATCAACGAAAGATCGTGGTCCACAGGCTTTGGCCCGGCCTGCGAGGCATCCTGCCTTCCGTCACGCGACGTCCGTCTGAAAATCATGTCGCGCACTGCATCCATGCGGTGGCTCCGTGCGATTTCGGCCATGCATCCTGTCGCCGGTGAGAACTTGCCCAGGCGCGCTGACTGCCACAGTCGCGGATCGCGGCATCCTTGCCGCCAACTGTCGGGTTTTTCCCATCTTTACAAGAATCGCACAAGATGATTTTCGAGTTCCTGAAAAACTGGAAATTCGGCGGCAGAGATACCGTTGACGGTCGGTCAACGCCTTACGGTGAAGAAAGAGCGCGTGCGGAAGATCAAACGATTATTCGCAGTGTGCACATCAAGGAGACCACGGATCGGCACGGATTAACATGGACAAACACAACAAGCCAGAATCCAGTCTTCGGTCTTTCCGCTGAACCTCTGCTAGCACTCATGATCCAGCGCGCTGCTGCGCTGTCATGCGGGCAGCGAATCAAGATGTTAATGTGGCGTGATTTGTCCGAGAATGAACCACTCTTGCCACTGCTTTGAGAACGCGGCGGGGAGCGAGCTTATGTCACCTTTCGAGCACGCAATGCTGGCCGTTAACGGATGCCTGGCGACGCGACTGCAGGAGAAATGGGGATGGAGCATTGCGGCTGTGGCGGGCGTGTCGGCCCTTACACCGGATTGGGATGGACTGACGCTGTTGGGCAGCGGAGCGTTGTTTGCTCAGGCTCATCGAGTGTGGGGGCACAATCTCGTGGCCGCCGCGTCAATCGGCGTGCTGCTGGGTCTGATCGACTACCGTTTTGACGTGCTCGGACATTGCGGTCGACGCCTGCGACGCTGGTTGCCTGACCCGCCCCGTCCGGTGCAATGGCGTGTTGAACAGCACCGCTCGGTGAGAGGATATCTTCTGTGGTCCATCGTTGCGGCCGCCGCAGCGCTCAGCCACCTGGCCGGTGACCTGCTCTTTTCCGGCGGCATGGGGTTAGCCGACTGGGAGTTGCAACTGGCGTGGCCGTTCTCGCCCCGCGGCTGGGTGTACCCGATGGTACCTTGGGGAGACGTCGGCGTGACTCTGGTTTTCGCGGCCGGCATGTTCGCCATGTTGAGGCGGCCGGCCGGTGTGACACAGGTCGCCAGAGTCACACTGATCGCCGTCGCACTCTACGTTCTCGTGCGAGGCTTCTGTTTTGCCTAGGTAGCTGTCCATTTTCCCTTTCGCCCCTGCCGGGGCAAAAGGGATCGAATTTCGAGGATAGCATTTTCCGTGAGTCCGAATCGTGCTCAGCGCAGCGGTGCTCGTGCTCGTGCTCGCAATCGAATATCTGCACGCAGTGATGTGTGACCGATCCGATCTTCGAACACGACAAACGCGACGTTGACCGGCTCGAGGTCAAATACGTTGCCGGTTCATTTGCCATCGAAGAAAAAGTCCGGAGTCTGGAGGAAGACAAACATCCGTCCGCCTACGGCCTACTCGCATCCTGCGTGGCGAAGCCCCTTGATTTCAACTCCGTGGAGTGGTGCGGGGAATCGATTACGATTACGAGCACCGCTGCGCTGAGCACGAGCACGAGAGTCAATGAGCGCGTCACACGGCTGTTAAATTCGCGTACTTCAGCCAATTCGAAATCAAAATGGACACATACGCTGCTAGGACAAACCCAGGTCCGCGGCGAGTCGCGACGTTACGTCGCTCTCCGGCAGACGCACTGCGAACGGAAGCCGACACTGCACCCGCAGACCGCGGCGCGTCCGTCTCAACGATTCACTCTCGCCCGGAGCAGATCGCTCATCATTGTGCCGAGCGGGCCTGCTTTCCCGCATCGCTGTCCTTGCGAAGCGGCATCAGGCGGAACTGGTACGTGTATTCCTTGACGGGAATCATGTACTGATCGTGCGGCCAGGCGCCCCAACTGTCGTCCCCGCCGACACCCTGTTGACGCAGATCGAGGTTCAACACCGTGATGTCGCGCTGAGGCAACTCGAACGGATGCTCTGCGTTCTGCAGATCGTCCGTCGTGTGATGGATGGCGTTTGCGCTGAGCAGCGGCAATCCGACGGCGAGCAGTCCGGCGCCCTGTTCGTTCGTCAAGGCAAGCCAACGGACATCGACCTTGTTGCCACTCTCACCCGGTTCAACGTAGTCCCAGAAAAACTGCTCGCGCACGGTGCCGGTATAGATACCGATCCGTGCGTCCCGACGATCACAATACGTTTCCTGGGGTCCGGGCCCGAGCCACGAAATGCGATCGAAGCCGGCCGGCATCGTCATCTGCATACCAAGGCGCGGGATCTTGGGCAGTTTGGCGTCTTGAGGCACAAATCGGGCCGCAACCGTTACCGCGCCGCCGCTCCCGACCTTGTACGTGGTATCCCAGCCTGCTTTGACCTTCGGCAATTCGAGCGAGACTTTGACGGCGACCGCGCCCTCGCCGGGGAGTTCCTGAACCTCGACATTCCGCACGCGGGCCTCCGTATGGGCCGAGCGCCAGATTCCCTGCGAGCTTCCCATGTTCCGCCCGCGGTCGTTGTCGGTAGGCGCTCGCCAGAAATCCGGGCGAAGCGGCGAAGCAATCAGTTCGAGCCCGTCATACTTCAATGACGCAAGCGAACCGGCCTTCTTGTCGAACTGGACCGCGAATCCTTTCCCTTCGACCGTGACCTGCGCATCGGTCTGTTTCCATGCGGGCACTGCGGCCAGTTTCGGCTCTTCAACGGCGGCCGCATCCGGAAGTTTGAATTGGTCCCAGGCCAGTTCATGTCCCTTGCGAGCCCACTCAGTATCCTGCTTGAGCAGGAATCGCACCTCGAGGAAGTACTCGACACCGGGTGCCGTCGCGAACGGCTTGATCGGCAACGTGATTTGTCGCGCATCGTGCGGCGCGATATCCAGCGGTTCGAGTTCTCCCTTCTGCAGCTCATTTCCATCTCCGGTCAACCGCCATTGAACGTCGGCTACATCCTTGAGATTGACGAAGTCGAACCAGTTCTTGACTTCGATCTTCCGCGAGGCGAGATCGATGGACCGGCAGTGGACGTACTGATAAATGTGCTTGACTTCAAACGCCCCAGGATGCGGCTTTCGCTCGGGCGAAACGAGGCCGTTGCAGCAGAAATTCTGATCGCTCGGCGTTCCCGGCGGTCCGTAATCTCCGCCGAAAGCCCAGAATTCGCCGGTCTTGCCCGGGTCTTTTGTCGCTTTGGTCTGCGTGAGGTCAAGGGACAGCACGAGACCTTCGTCCTTTCGCCGCGTCGGGTCGGCGACCTCATCAGCCGACAGAGCACGACTGTAGATGTAAGCTTCGCGCACTATGCCGGCGACCGGTCGGTCCAGATGCTCGGCGTTGTTGCCGATCATCACGGGGAACTTGTTGCTGCGGGCGCGACCCGTGAAGGTTTTTTCCGCCGCCATGCGGCCATCGACGTAAATCCGCAGGTTCTTGCCGTCGAAGACGCCGGTGACGCGATGCCAGTTGCCCTCCCAGTCTGCTGGAAGCGGCGCTCGCAAAGTAACCCAGTTTTGCCCGCCGCTCGCGTCATACAGGAAGAACTCCAGTTCGTTGCCGTAACCGACCTGCAGCGCCCATTGGGTATCGCCTTTGCTGATAAACGTGCTGTGCCCGCTGGCGCGGCGCGGCTTGAGCACGGCCTCCAGCGTCACCTCGCCGGTGATATCCAGTTGCGGGGCTTCCGGAGCCTTGACGATTCCCGCCAGGAACCCCTCCGTCTGCTCCGCCTTGCTGACCGAACAGACGAGCGACTTGCTGCTGCGGTCCGTGACCGTGAATTGAGAGGGAACGGTCTTTCGCTGGCCCTGGTCGACCCAGTCCCAGATGCATCCGCCCTGCAGGTAAGGCCTGCTGTAAATGAGGTCCCAATACAGCCACATGTTGCCGCTGCTGTTGCCCATGGCATGCGAGTACTCGCATTGAATGTACGGGCGTGTCTGCGGCTTCGACGCGTAATCGGCCAGTTCCTGAGGCCGCGCATACATCGGGCAGACAATATCGGTGTGAGGCCGGTTGCCGGCTCGCTCGTAGTGCACGGGCCGGCTCTTGTCCCGCTGGTGGATCCAGGCGGATGTCGCCTCGAAATTCGGTCCGTCGCCCGCCTCGTTGCCGAGCGACCAGATGACAACCGAAGGATGATTCTTGTCGCGCTCGAGCATGCGGACGGTGCGGTCCATGTGCGCGTCGAGCCACTCCGGCTTCTTCGCGAGCGTATCCTTGCCATAGCCCATGCC
>CAIPEB010000748.1 GCA_903863885.1 uncultured Planctomycetaceae bacterium
CAAGGGCGTGTCCCGCGTGCTGTATCGGTTGCCGGAACTGGTCGCCGCCGATCCGGCCAGGACGGTGTACGTTGCCGAAGGCGAGAAGGACGTCGGTGCGTTGGAATCGATCGGCCTCGTGGCCACCTGCAATCCGCAGGGGGCCGGCAAGTGGTCGAAGCTGTCCGACGACTCGGTCCTGCACGGTCGTCGGGTCGTGATTATCCAGGACAAGGACGACGCCGGCCGCAAGCACGCACTGGACGTCGCCTCCCGGCTGCACGGCCGAGCCGCCGAGGTCCGCATCGTCGAGACGCCCGACATCTACAAGGACCCGGCCGAGTGGATCGAAGCCCGCGACGCGCTCACCTCCGAGGAACTGGTCGAGCAGCTGGACGCGGCCGTCGCGGCGGCGCGCCCGTTCGAACCGGAGCCGGAGCCGCAACCGCAGCCCGCAGAGGACGACGGGCGTCCGGAAATCAAACTGACGACCAACGAACACCAAGTGGTATGTGCGGCCGCCGCTGCCCTGAATGCCGACCCCGAAATCTACCAGCGAGGCGGGCTGCTTGTTCGTGTGCTTCGCGATCCGATGCCGACCTTGGACGTCATCAAGCGATCGGCCAACTCGGCGACGATCCGCACCGTCCCGCAGGCGTACCTCCGCGAACGCATGACGAAGTTCGCCCGATTCACCAAGCAGATCCGCGAGGGCGACAATTTCATTGACATACCCGCACATCCGCCAGGGTGGCTCGTCGGTGCCGTGGATGCCCGTGGCGAATGGGAAGGCATCCGTCCGCTGCTCGGCATCTCGGATACGCCCGTGCTGCGTAACGACGGCTCGATCTGGCAGACGCCCGGCTACGACGTGAAGACCGGCGTGCTGTTCGAGCCGAGCGCGACGTTCCCCTTCGTTGGCGAACGCGTCAATCACACCGACGCCTGCCGGGCTTCCGATTCGTTGCTGGAAGTGGTCTGCGATTTCCGCTTCGAATCGGAAGACCACCGAGCCGCCTGGCTGGCGGGGTTGCTCACGCCGCTGGCCCGCTTCGCCTTCGACGGACCGTCGCCGCTGTTTCTGATCGACGCCAATGTACGAGCCGCCGGCAAGGGCCTGCTGTCGCAGACAATCAACTGGATCGTGTCGGGCCACGAGATGCCGGTCAACAGCTACGTGCACGACACCAACGAAATGCGGAAGAAGATCACGGCGATCGCGATGGCAGGCGACCGGCTCGTGCTGCTCGACAATCTGGAAGGCGTGTTCGGCAACGACGCCCTGGACCGTGCTCTGACCACGACCCGCTGGAAGGACCGCATCCTCGGCAAGAACGAACAGGTGGATCTGCCGCTGCTGGCGACATGGTACGGCACCGGCAACAACGTGGCCGTCGCCGCCGACACGGCTCGTCGGAACATTCACATCCGCCTGGACGTATTGGAGGAGCACCCCGAGAACCGCAGCGACTTCCGGCATCCCCATCTGATCAGTTGGCTCGCGTCGCAACGCGGCCGGTTGATGGTGGACGCCTTGACGATTCTCTCCGGCTACCTGCAGGCGGGACGTCCCAGCCACGACCTCAAGCCGTTCGGCAGCTTCGAAGGCTGGTCCGGTCTGGTGCGGGAAGCCGTCGTCTGGGTCGGACTGCCCGACCCGTGCCGCACCCGCATCAAGCTGACCGAGTCGGCGGATACGACCGGAAATGCTCTGCAGCAATTGGTCGCTGCCTGGCGGCAGTACGATCCCGACAACGTCGGCCTCGTGATGACCGAGACGCTCAGAAAGTTGTATCCACCGCAGCGGGAGAATTCGTCCGACGACGACGTGAGCAACGCCATGCGGGCGGCATTGGAAAACATCATCGGCTGTCCCGCCGGCAAGACGCCCAGCCCGCGATCCGTCGGAAACCGCCTGCGGCATTTCCGTCGGCGGGTGATGGGCGACGTCTATCTGGATACGAATCCCGCTGAATACGACCGCAGCGGGGCGGTGTGGAGACTGCATTTCACCGCTGAGGCTCAGTCGTCCAACTGCGAGTCTGCGCCTCCACGACTCTGATTCAAGCCGCCGCTAGAAATTGGGTCAGAAAAAAAATACGAGGAGAAGAAATATTCTTGCTGGGAAAAAAGTAGTAGGTGGCTGGGATTAGAGTCGCGAAGTCGCAGACTCGCAAATTCAGCCTCATTTCCCCCTCCGACGACGGGTCCTCCCAGGCCGAAAAACTCGGGGTGATCCCGGTGGGAACAGTCGCAAGGTTAGGCACAGTTTCTTACTTGTACTTGCCCGAAAGTGGGGTGAATCCATGCTGACGATTTCCATTCATGCGCTGTTCGCTGCCGACGGCATCAATCCGAACGACGACTTTGAACCGCACCCTCGCGACCTGATGACGAGCGCCGAGGTCGTCGTGGCTGTCGACGTCATGAGCCGCCGGGAGTCGCTGCTCTATGGCCGACGGATTCTGGAGCAGGTCGTGGCCGGAACGCTGGACCGCGACCCGGTCGTCCTGAAAGTCGAACTCGACATGGAAACCGACGATCTGGAACGCATGCTCGCGCTCATTCGCGTGACCAAAGGCCATGACGACTACCGAGCCTGCGACACCTGACAACGTCATCAGCATGCCGGTCCCTCAGTCGAAATGAGGCAGCGGACCCCGAGGCCCAAATAGCTTGTCGGACAATGCGTCCGACAAGCTATTGGCGACACGGACGCCCACGCCGACTCGGCACATGAGATCCGGAAGGCTCGAACATGGAGGTTGCCTGATTGCCGGAACACATCA
>CAIPEB010000749.1 GCA_903863885.1 uncultured Planctomycetaceae bacterium
TCATGCTCGTCGAAATGACCTCGGATGAACTGCAGGTTTTAGTTCGGCTTGTGGAGCATCGCATCGAGGGCCTCGCACCGGAAATCCGCCGCTGCCGTTCCTTCCAGTATCACGAGGAACTCAAGGAGGAGCTTGCGAATCTCAAGATCCTCTTGAGCAGGCTGCAGGCTGCCCCGGCCGACGCGGCGGTACCCACAAGCGGATGAGATGCCGGCCGTTGGGAACCGCGGATGCGCAGCTTTGCCCCCGTTTCTTGCGGGGGGCGGGGAGTGTCGGGAACGAGGCCGCGTTGAATGCAAGCAGCGGACTTTCGTCTTGGCGGTGATGCGTATAGACTTTCCGCATGCTTGAACTCAAAGCCGCCATCATGGGAATCGTCGAGGGACTCACCGAGTTCCTTCCCGTTTCGTCCACCGGCCACCTGATCCTCGTTCAGGAATGGATCGGGTTTGACAAGGCGCTGGGTGAAGATCTGGCGAAGACCTTCGATATCTTTATTCAGGTCGGGGCGATTCTGGCGGTGATCGTGGCGTATCCGGATCGATTTTCATCGCTGGTTGACGTGCGTCTGCAGACCGGCTTCCGGGGAATCCGCGGCATCGGCTTGCTGATCTGCACCTCTCTGCCCGCGATGGCGGTGGGGTTCGCAGCACGCGGGTGGATCAAACAGCACCTGTACCAATCGACGGCCGTCGCGGTGGGCCTGATCGCGGGTTCTCTTTGGATTCTGTGGACCGAATGGCGGCGTCCGGTCGCGCGCACGGAAGGACTCGACGGACTGCAATGGAGGCAGGCTCTCGGCATCGGATTGTTCCAGTGTCTGGCGCTGTGGCCGGGAGTTTCACGATCCGCGGCGACGATCCTGGGCGGCATGCTGCTCGGCGTCCATCGCAAGACGGCGACCGAGTATTCGTTCTTCGCAGCGATCCCCGTGCTGGGCGCGGCGGCGGCGTACGAAATGCTGAAGAGCTTTCACCACATTCACTCCGCACATGCGATCTTGTTCGGGATCGGGCTGGCTGTGTCGTTTGCCTCCGCACTGGCGGCCGTGAAATGGCTGCTGCACTACGTGGGCGGCCATTCGTTCAGCGGATTCGCCTGGTATCGGCTGGCTCTCGCAGCGATTGTGCTCCTGTTCGCCGTCATTTGAGCCAACGCTCCTTGCGCGGTCGCCCGAGAACAGGCATGGATTGACCGAGATGACGAACCACACAGCCACAGATCAACCTGCACATCCCCCCTCGGAGCGCGCAACGGGACTGCGCGACATCTCGGCGGAACAATGGAAGTCCGGCACGGCCGCCTGGCTGGGCTGGATGTTCGACGGACTGGACATGCATCTTTATACGCTCGTCGCCACTCCGTTCGTGGCCGAGTTGCTGAACGTCTCGCAGAAGGACCGTTCGGTCGGGTACTACAGTTCGTGGATCCAGGCGGCATTTCTGCTGGGCTGGGCGCTCGGCGGCGGCTTCTTTGGACGCGTGGGTGATCGTCTGGGCCGGGCGCACGCGCTGATGCTGACCATCCTGACTTACGCGGTTTTCACGGGCTTGTCGTTCTTCGCGCACACATGGTGGCAGCTGTTGATATGCCGTTTCCTGGCCGCACTGGGGATCGGCGGCGAATGGGCGGTCGGGGCGTCGCTGCTGGCCGAGACCTGGCCGAGCAGGTGGCGGCCCTGGATCGCCGCGGTGCTGCAAAGCGCCGTGAATGTGGGGGTCATCCTGGCGATGCTGGCCGGGCAACTCCTGAAGAACGCGCCGCCGCGATACGTGTTCCTGGTAGGCATCATTCCCGCGCTGATGGTCGTCTGGATTCGGAGAGCCGTTCCCGAGCCTCGGGAATGGTCGGAAGCCAAATCGAGCGCAGCGCAACAGACTCCGCGACTGGTGGACCTGTTCAAGGGCGACGTTCGCCGCACTACGCTGCTGACCGTACTTGTGTGCGCGTGTTCGCTCACGGCGCATTGGGCGTTCATGTTCTGGTATCTCCAGCACCTGCGCAACCTGCCGGATCTGGCCGACTGGACTGAGCCGCAAAAGACGGCTCTGGTCAGCAATGTGATGATCTGCGTCATGGCAGCGTCGATCGTCGGGAATTTTCTCGCCGGCTGGCTGGCGAAGCGACTTGGTTACCGGAGGTCCATTTCGTTTCTGTACCTCGCTTATTTCGCCATGATGTTCTACACGTACGCAGTGCCTCGCGGCTACCTGAGCCTCAGCATCTGCGTTTCGGTGTTGAGCGTCGCATCGGGCCTGTTCGGCCTGTTCACGATGTATCTTCCGCCACTCTTTCCGACGCTACTCCGCACTACCGGCGCGGGGTTCTGCTACACCATCGGCCGAGTGGTCGCCGCCGGCGGGACGCTCTTCTTCGGCGTGTTCAGCGTCTTCTCGCGGTCCGGAGATTACCGCTATGCGCTGCTGGCCGCTGCGTGCCTCTTTCTGCCTTCGGCAGGTATCGTGCTATTGCTGCCGGAGCCGGTGGGCCGGCACGAAGGAAAGAGGCCACGGATGGACACGGATTAGCACGGATGAAGACATCCGACAACGCGGCAGGTGCCTGCCACTGATAGCCGGCGAATGCCCACCGGCTTCCGGCCGTACTCCTACTCTCCGCGGAGTGATTTGGCGATTTCACTGACGACGACGCCGATGGCGACGCCGACGGCGACGAAAGGAAACAGCAGGTAGTAGAGAAACCCGATCAGCGGGCTGGATGCGAGGAGCAACGCAGCCGTTACAGCGCTGACATCTTTCTTGGCGACCGGGACCATTCCGGGAAATGCGGCTTGCATCGTTGACATGGGTGCCGTCTCCTTCACAGTTGGTTCCGTTTGCTGCGCGCTGGCGACCAGCGGCACACGAATGCGAGGACGATTCAACGCCGAGGCCGTCGCTTCACTGAGACGGTCGGGACGAAGGGGTTTCTGCAGATAGTCCATGACGCCGATGCGCGACGCCTGTTCCTGCGTCTCCGCACTCGGGTAGCCGGTGATCAACACCACGCGAACGTCAGGAAATTCCCGCGAGATCACCCTCGCAACTTCGACGCCGTCCATGTCGGGCATGCGGATGTCGGCAAGCATCACGTCGTACCGCTCTTCGTGACAAGCCTGAATCGCTTCGCGTCCGCTCGCCACCGTGTCGACGGCGTAACCCGCGTCGGTAAGAGCCAGTTTGTAGCTCTCGCGGACAATCGCCTCGTCGTCCACCACTAAAACTCTTTTTATTGCGGCTACCATGGAACTCGCCCTTACCCTTAGGTGAAGAATCGCCCGCGCCGCTCCGTCCAAGTGCCAAGGCGACTGCTGCGGGAGTCTGACTGTCATCGCGTTCAAAAGGACTCGGCGGTCAAGTCATTTTGCTGCACGTAGCGTGCCGTCTGGACGCCCCAACCCCAATACGCGACCCTCCATTCGCCGCAACTCTTTACCGGCTCTGACACTAGAAACCGCCGGATGCCCGCGATTTCCGGATCGAAGCGACTGGGTGCAGAGGACGCTAATTGACGCAGCAATTCGTCTTCATCGACTTAATGCGATTTTCCCGCGGTTTTTGCCGCTTGTTTTTCTAATGCACTTTCCCAAAGAACATGCACCCCAATGGGTGGTAATCACCCGGCGACCTGCACTCAAACGTAGGACGGATTGCCTGATCCCGCCTGCTCGGAGGCTCGACAAGGCAAGACAGAAGCAAGAACGGCGCTCGGCGATCGATCTTGGGGGCAAGCAAGGCCCGACATCGCAATCCGTCCGGCTGAATCGCAACGCCGTGAAGGTCTCGACGGAACAGGCAATCCGTCTTACTGCGTGGCGGACTCGTCCGAGATGTCGGTTGGGGTGCTGAGGTGATATTGGCGCATGAGGGCCTGGAAGTTGGGGCGGAGCATGCCGACGTCAGCGGCCGCTCGCGATACGTTTCCGCCGCTGCGTCGCAGAGCTTCGATGACGAATCGGCGTTCCACTTCTTCGACCGCCTGTTCCCGCAGCTGCTTCTTGACGGCCTTTAGTTCCTTGCTCGAACGGGGCACCGATACATTGGAGACGACGGAAGCCGTGCGGACCGCAGCAGGCAGACGGTCCGCGGTGATGGTCTCGCCGGAAGTCAGCACCACGGCGCGTTGTATGGCGTTTTCCAGCTCGCGGACATTACCCGGCCATGAATAATCCATCATGAGTTGCAGTGCTTCGGTGGAAAGCGTCGGAACTGCGGTTCGGTTGTTTTCATCGCAGAACTTCCGGATGAAATGGCTGGCCAGGGCGGCAATATCCTCCCGGCGATTGCGTAGCGGCGGCAGCACGACGGGCACGATGTTGAGCCGGTAGAAGAGTTCTTCGCGGAAGGATCCCTCCTTGACCATCGCGTCGAGGTCCTTATTCGTAGCGGCGATCAGCCGCACATCGGCTCTTCGCTCGCGTGTATCGCCGACCGGCGTGAATACCCGTTCCTGCAGAACCCGCAGCAGCTTTGCCTGCAGCGCGAAGGAGGTGTGGCCGATCTCGTCGAGGAAGAGCGTGCCGCCGTCGGCGACTTCGAATAGTCCCTTCTTTGCAGTCACCGCTCCGGTGAACGCGCCTTTGACGTGCCCGAACAGTTCGCTTTCCAGGAGGTTCTCGTGGAGTGCCCCGCAGTCGATTCCGATGAACCGCATGTTCTTGCGAGGGCTGTTGAAGTGGATCGCCCGCGCGACCAGTTCCTTGCCGGTACCGCTTTCGCCCCGAATCAGCACGGTGACGTTGGTGCCGCAAACCTGCGTGACCATTTCGTAGACCGACTGCATTTCGCGGCTGTTGCCGACGATGTTCTCGAACTTGTAACGAGACTGAAGTTCACTGCGCAGGTAACGGTTTTCGGCGCGGATGCGGTGTGTCTCGACGGCCTTGCGCACACAGACGGTCAGCTGGTTAGGGTCGAAGGGCTTGGGCACGTAGTCGAACGCGCCCAACTTGATGGCTTCGACCGCGGTCGAGATCTCCGCGTATCCGGTCATCAGGATGACTTCGACATCGGGGCGGACGCCTTTGATGCGCCGCAGCAATTCCATGCCGTTCAGCACAGGCATCTTGAGGTCGAGCAGGATGACGTCGTACGAAGTCTGCTCCGCGGCGGCGAGTCCCTGTCTCGCGTCGTGGAATGTATCGACCTGGGATCCCTCCTCGGAGAGCAGCAGGGCGCAACTGCGGCAGACCACCTCTTCGTCGTCAACGATTAGAATCCTCGCGTCTTTCACTGGATCAGGCCTCGCCCCGCAACGTAGTGTCCTTGTTTTCACCCATCGGCAAAATGATCCTGAACGTGGTCCCCTGCCCTACCGTGCTTTCCACGGCGATCTTGCCGCCATGCCGCTCGACAATGCCGTGCGTAACCGCGAGTCCCAGTCCGGTTCCCTTGCCGACGTCCTTCAGGGTGAAGAACGGATCGAAGATCTTGTGCAGGTACTCCGGTGCGATCCCGGTCCCCGTATCACGCACGATTATTTCGGCGTAGTCCGCATTCGGGCCCTCTGCAGAGCCATCGGCAGGCCGAGACACAAGCCGCGTCTGGATTGTCAACTGGCCGCCCTGCGGCATCGCCTCGCCGCCGTTGACGAGCAGATTCAGAAACACCTGCTGCATCTGGCCTGCATCCATCAGCAGGTCACGGATGCGGGCATCAAACTCCCGCCGGATACGGATGTCGTGAAAGCGAGGCTGATGCTCCACCAGCGCCACGGCCTGTTCGATCAGGGCGTGAAGGTCCTGGCGTTTCTTTTCCGGCGGACGCTCGCGCGAGAGGTCCAGCAGTTGCCGGATAATTGTCGCGCAGCGTTCGGCCTGAGTCGCGATGACAAGCACATGCTCGCGCTCGGGCGAGTTCTCGGGCAGTCGCTTGGCGACGATGTGTGCGAAGGTCAGGATGCCTGTCAGCGGGCTGTTGAGTTCGTGCGCGACACCGGCAGCCAGCAGACCGACAGAGGACAGTTTCTCGGAGCGGAGCACCTGGGCCTGGGCAAGCGTCAGGTCGCGGGTCTTGAGTTCGACTTCTTCCTCCAGCCGATGAGCCCAGCTGCTGAGTTGTTCCTGCGCCCTCTGGAGATCGGCCGTCATGCTGATGAAGGAACGAGTCAGGTGGCCGATCTCGTCATCGCTGCTCGCCAGATCCGTGCTGCAGCTCAAATCGCCGTTCGAGACGCGCTGGGTGCATTCCAGCAGACGCTGCACGGGACGGTTCACCAGTCGGTGAACCAGCCAAGCGCCCGAACCGCAGACGACGAATGTCGACAAGAGCCCCATCAACATCGCCTCACGCGTGGTCCTTGTGACTCTGTGATCGGCATCCTTCAGCGACACGCCCACATCCACGACCCCCAACAGCGTCTGCTGCTGAGTATGCGCATGGCAGTCGGCGCTCCAGCAGGAAGGTTCGTTCGGAATCACGTCGATCGCCGCCAGAGTCCGATAGCCGTTGGGCGAGTCAAAGACGCGGGCGCGCTTCTTGGATTCGATTGTTGTTCGGGGCTGATTCGTTTCGTGGCATTGAAAGCAGCCTTCGGCGGACCGATTGACGACCTTGCCTATCTCGTCTGCGTTCGAGGAATAGACGATCTTTCCTTCCTTGTTCATGATCCGCACGTGATCCATGCCCGGCTGCTGGCCGATCTGCCCGATCATTTCGTGCACATCCGTGCGGCGAGACTGAAGCATGGCCTGCCGCGTGCTTCTCCGCACCGTGTTGGCCAGTCGAAGGGTGCTGAGCGTCGCCTCGTCGAAAATCTCAGTCCGCTGAGTACGGGCGGTAAAGTACGTCTGGAACACGGCGTAGGCAATCAACACGAAGGCCAGCGGCACCATCAGGCGAAGACGAAGACCAACCGGCGGCATGTGATGAACCTCAGCTTTCGTCCCGTTTCACAATTGCGGACTGTTCTTGGAACGTGTTTGAAAAATCCAATTCACCCTCCCGCAACGCGGTCGGATGCGATAGCGTCCGGCGAGGGGCAGGCCCCCCCTCTCCGGCCCTGACGGCCCGACTCTCCCCAAGGGGTCGTGCGGTCTAGGAACCATTTGGACATAACGGCTCGGCTTCACCCTCCCGCGTGCGGGAGGGTCGGCCGCGTGGCGGTCGGGGAGGGTCTTCCGAACCAGTAGTGAATTCTACGACTGGCGGCGCGATAGCCCTCTCCGGGCCTTCGGCCCGACTCTCCCAGGGGGAGACTGAAGCATGAATTACGACGGTGCAACCACTTCTGAACCGCACGACCTCCCAAGGGGAGAGTGATTTTTCAAACACGTTCTGAGCGCGATCTCATATCAGCGCGGACCAATTCCTTGGCACCATTGTAGAATTCATGCCCCTCGCTTGCGACGCCGACTTGACACGGTTTGTGAACCGGCTTGGCCCACCGCCGGAAATAGTCTGGAGTCTGGAGTCTGGAGTCTGGCGGAAAGCAACCTGCCGCCCCTGCCGACTGCCGACTACCGGCATCGCGTGTTCATTCCGGATGGTGCCGGCGGAAGGATGCAGTCATCTCGCGGTGGATGGTCAAGAACAGTTCGTCGGTCAACACGCTGCCATGATCGCGTCCCGGCACGATTTCGATCCGGGCATCGCTTCCCCGTTCCTGCAGCATTTCCCGCAGCCTGCAGACTGCGCCGTCGAGATAAAACGTGTCGAGTTCTCCGGTCGTGATGTGGAGCTTCCCGCTCAGCTTTGGCTGAAGTTCGTCCCAGTTCCGTTCGAGGACCAGCCGAATGTCGTAGGCCTGCCAGGCCCGGGCGACCTCCGGATCGATCCGTCCTGTCTTCCGGTCCCAAAGACGCCGCGGCAGCCCGTCATTCCCGGCCGGACTGAAGACGGCCTCGAACGACCGCAGTTGGCCGCCGCGTCCCAGCACGTCGTCCATTCGGGCAAATCCCGGGAACCAGATCGCGGGAGTCTCTCCGCGCCGGGCGATCGGACGAGGCTCCCCCTGTTCGTTGAAATACAGACTCAGAGGAGGATCCGCGTAGAGATCCACTTGCTGGAAATCGCGGAAGTCTACGGGATCCGGAGACAGACTCCAGCAGCCCCCGAAGGTGTCGGGATATTTGACCTGCAGCCACAGTGATGACCATCCGCCGGAACTATGCCCCGTCACGAAGCGGGCCGTCGATTGGCTGACCGTCCGGAACTTGCCATCGATAATCGGGATCAACTCGCGAATCAGCGACTGGCCGCGAGGCCCGTTCGTGGCGCTGTCGGCATAAACATGATGTCCCCAACGACATCGTCCACTGAGTCCGACGCAGATGAATTCGCCGGCCGCATCGTCCGGTTCGGTGAATCGGCGCCCCTGAGCCGCGGAAAACCAATGGTCACCGCCGAACCCGGGCACAACGTAGACCGTCGGATATCGCCGCTCGGGATGCTGTTCATAGCCGGCGGGCAGTACCACGGCACAGCGTTCCGAGACGTCGCGCTTGAAGAAGTTGCTGAGAAGATCGCTTCGATAGACCACTTCCTTGGCGACTGCGTCACCGGGCACCGGGTGAGCGGCCAGCCGGCGATCAAGTCGCAGGTCGCAATGGAAGCCGTCTCCATCGCGAACCTCCAGCGATACCACGGGCCCCACCAGATTGCCCGGTGCCGTGGCGTGGTCCGGCCTGTCGAGACTGCAATCGAGAAGCGCCTGAACGCGATACGATCCAGATGCCAGATGCGACAAAGTATCCGGGAAGCCGTCCGCAGCATCATCAATAGCAACGGGATGTTCGGCATCCAGTGCGGCTACGTCCTTTGCAAAAAACGGCTCCGGGTTGAACCAGTCCGGGCCGAAACGAGGTTCGTGGCGGCGAGTGGTGAGGAAAACGAACAGACGTCCGGGCGCATGATCGGCGACTGCCGCGTCGCAGGAGACGCGGAACTCGCGAACGATCGGTTCCGCACCTCGTCCGGCGACTGTCCCGGAGGCAAGGAGGGCGGCCAGCCAGATGGTTGCCAGCGAAGGTTGCGCCAATCGCCGCGTCGCAGCACATGAGAAGTGCAATACACGGTTCATAAGGGCCTCCTTTAGACTTCTTGCTGAAATGCTGCGCTGGTTCATCGATGAAGATCACGTGTCGGCCGCTTCGGCGAATTGCAGGGATGGTCGACTTTTCGCTCCCCAATAGGCTCATCGCTTGATACGTCGCACGGACTTTTCACGATGCGAACGCGGCCAACGCGGCGTCCTATCTTAACTGCTATTGCATTTCACCGGCAGGCTCGGGACGCGATGGGTGCATGCACACAAGCTGAATTTGAGCATTGTCGTTTTCAAGCCAAATACGGATGCGGCGACTCGCATTTCACGGAGGGTGGGGTAAACTGAAGGCCGCTTGTTCGCCGGGAACGTAACCGGTCTTCCGAATCTGCGAGCCATCGCGTGAATTCATGCGGAAGCGCGTTGTCGCGAGAATCGGCCAAGCAGGTTCATATCTGTACTTTCACCTGCCGTGTCGCGACCCGCAGGGCTCGCCGCAGCGACAGGTTTCCATCAGGAGTCATTCATGTCCAGATTCAATCGACGCCGTTTCCTGGCCGGTTCGCTGGCCGCCATGGCCGCCGCTTCGGTCGCTCCTCGCATTGCTCGCTCGAAGGACGCCAATGGAAAACTGGGGCTGGCAATTGTGGGAGTGAGGGGCCGCGGGGGCGAACACATCAGCGGTTTTCTCGGCGACAAGCGGGTCGCGATTCTCTACCTCGCGGACGTGGATGAGAAGGTCGGCAACGATCGCTGCGAGCAGATTGCAAAGAAGCAGGACGGCGTCAAACCGAAGTTCGTCCGCGATATGCGAGAGGCTTTTGCCGACCCGGCAGTCGATATCGTCAGCACGGCGACACCGAACCATTGGCACGCGCTCTGCGGCATCTGGGCGATGAAGGCGGGCAAGGACTGTTACATCGAGAAGCCCATAAGCCACGGCATTTCCGAAGGCTCGGCACTGGTAGCCGCAGCGGGGAAGTACGGACGCATCTGCCAGGTCGGCACGCAGTGCAGGTCCAATGCGGCAATCCGCGACGCCGTCGCGTTTCTGCGTGAAGGCGGCATCGGTGAAGTGAAACTGGCCCGCGGCCTGTGCTACAAGCGGCGCAAGTCGATCGGAGCAAAGGGGGACTATCCCGTTCCCGGGGACGTCGATTTCAACCTTTGGAGCGGGCCCGCCACGTTCACCGACCCCAAGATCACGCGGCCGCAGTTTCATTACGACTGGCATTGGCAGCGACTGTACGGCAACGGCGACCTGGGTAATCAGGGGCCGCACCAGACCGATATCGCGCGATGGGGCCTCGGGATCGACACGCACCCGAACAGCGTCCTTGCCTATGGCGGTCGATTGGGCTACCAGGCCGAGCGAAAGGACGACGCGTACGTCGACGCAGGAGACACGGCGAACACCGAGGTGTCGATCTACAACTACGGCGACAAGTGCATTGTGTTCGAGACACGCGGCCTTTCGGTGGACAACTCGGCCGACGAAGAACTCAACAAGCTGTTCCAGAGCACGGAAGGCGGCAAGGTTGGCGTCGTCTTCTACGGCAGCGGCGGGTATCTCGTGCAGCGCACCTATTCAAATTGCATCGCATACGACAAGGACATGAAGGTCATCAAGGAGTTTTCCGGCGGCGGCAACCACTTCGCCAACTTCGTCGATGCGTGCCTCAGTCGAAAACCGGAAGATCTGCACGCCGAGGCGCGCGAAGGCCATCTCTCCGCGGCGATCAGCCACCTCGGCAATATTTCCTACTACCTCGGCGAAGCGAACAAAGTGTCGGAGCAGGAAGCCGCGAAGATCCTGGGCGACGTCCCGTGCCTCGACGACAACGGGGCCACCCTGCGCCGCACGCTCAAACACCTGACGGACAACGGCGTCGATCTCGCAAAGTACCCGATTTCCGTCGGACCGCTGCTCAAGTTCGATCCCGAAAAAGAGACGTTCCCGGACAATCCGCAAGCCACAGCGCTGATCCGCCGCGAATACCGCGAGGGTTTCGAATGTCCGACGGCGGATCAGATCAAGCAGGGTTGAGCCGGAAGTGGCACTCAATACAGATGGAGACGGTGTGATGGCCGGTTAACAGTTCACGGGGTGGACCGGTATTGGAAGTTGGCGAGCGGTCGAAACCAGTCGAGTGATGGAAACTCAGTCGCGAAGCGACGGCCCTATCAGAGCCCTGGGCAAGACATCGCGAGCATTGCGAGCGTAGTCGCTGCCCAGGGTCCGCGAACCCAACGAAAGATAGCCACAACGTGGCGACGCTAGAGCCGTCCCGTTGGGACTCTCGTATTGAAAGATGGTACTCGCATCCCGGGGTTACGCCAAGGCTCGCCGAACTCGCCTTGTCTACACCCCGGGCTTCGATAGAGTTGTCCCTTTGGGACGGAATTTCTACGATCGCCTTTGGCAACACGGCGAACAGACCCACCCCGCGAGCGGCTACGATGACTGACTACACTGGCGGAGCCAGTGGCACCCCAAACAGAAGGCATCCGTGTGATGGCTGTTTACACTGGAACTGCGCGATTGCGGCACTCGATCCCACTGAATTGAGCCGGCTCACGGGTAACGCAGCCTCATGACCCAGTCCTTCCACTTCTGGAAGAACTTTTCCATTTCGGCTTCGTCGGAGATTCCAAGCACCGATTTAAGCGTCTCGTAGCCGGTCGGATCGGATTGCACGTCCTTGCGGAACTGATGATAGAACTTCCGCAGCAGCCCCTGCTGCTGCAGGTAGTAGCACAGATACCTCGCCTGGGCGTAATTCGCTCCCTTGTCTGCATAGTAGAACGCGTAATCCGAAGTGCCGCACAGAACTTTGAACGGCGCCAGTTCGCGACGCTCGACGACGGGCGGTTTGCTTGGTGGTTCTTTCGCGGGCGCTGCGGCATTGCCGGAGGTTCCCGCCGTTGCGGGCGCAGCTGCGCCGCGAGTGGACGATTCGGGCTTCGCCTCAGGTTCGGGCGGTTTCGGGGGCTCAATGGCATCCTGCAGTCCCTTGAGCCGCCAGTTGGTTCTTCCCCAGATGCGTCCGCGATTGTCGCCGCACTGTTCGTACAGGGATGCGAGCCCCTCGTTGAACCAGGACGGGCATTCGGGAAAGTTCGTGGCGATGAAGGGGTGGACCAGTTCATGGACCAGCGTGCCCGTTCCCGTGTCGATATTCATCACGAGGGCCTGATGACGATGCGAATAATAGCCGAACGGCGTGTCCGGCGCTTCGCCCCAGATCCTCTCCGTGTTCTTGCGATAACTCTCCTCGTCCTTGAACAGCCAGACGCAGATGATCTGAGCCGGATCTTCGCTGAAGTACTCCTGTTTGAGGCGATTAACGGCCCAGCCGATTGTGTCGCGCGCGATTTCGCGCGTTGTGCTCAAGGGACCGTCTCCGGCAACGACGAACGGCTTTTGAATAATAAACTCAAATCCTTCGCCCGCCTGCGACTTGGCCTTAATGACCTGTTGGGCGTAGTCCGCCGCCGTGAACCGGGTTTTTGGACGCGTCAGTGTCCGAATCTCGCCGGGCGCGAGCCGCATTCTTATCACGGTCCACTCGCGATCCGAGTATTTCAACGGCCAGAGCGAGAGGAACCGCTTGCGTTCCATCTCCCGATATCCGCCCCCCGCTTCCGCCGGTTCGTGATAGATGACGGCGTCCTTGGCTCGATCGAAACCCAGGATGAGGCGAAAGTGCTCGGTCGCAGCCGGCGACTCGTCATATCGCATGCATACGATCGACGGAACGCCCGCTCGAAGATCGGCGTGCAGGCCACTGAACAGTTTCTCCAAATCGGTGTCGGCCCGATCCGGAGACGCGGTGAACCACACTTTGCCCACTTGGAATCCGATCTGTCCCAATACTCGGGCCAACTCGCGGGTATGACAGCCTCGTCCAAGTTCAGGATCGACGCCCGATTCGTTGAACACTTGATCCTGGTCGATCCGATGGCCGAGTTTGGCGAGATACATCGCGGCGCATGCCTCGCCGCAGAAATCCGGTTTCTGATGAACGTGCGGCACACCTTCGATCCGCACTGAAGAATAGGGAGACGGAATCGGGGGCGGTGCAACGGACTCACCGGGCTGCGCCAGCGAGTTCGAGACGCGACACACGCACAAAATCAGCGCGCCCAGAAGCGGAGGTACGGCCAGAGTCCAGAACCATCGAAACTTCATCACAAGCCTCTCAGCCTCACAAGAGAAGACGCATGTGCGACAAGGATATCGCGCGCCACGAACTTCATCGATAGCGGTCGCATCGATTGTCGTCAAGGATCGGCGCCGGGCAACACCGCCGATCGGCTGTTTTCACATCCGTGTTCATCAGTGCCCATCCTTGGCCTCATCTTTCGAGGGACTCTGAAACGGCAGGCGTGCGTTCTTGCCGGCGGCGGAACCGTATCCGGTCAGTTCCATATATCCGCGGCCTCGGGCGGGCCTTCCGTCAACGTCGCCCCGAATGTCGATAGCGCCTTCCCAGTAGTTCAGTCCGGTGGTCGCCGCGGTGACCATTTCCTGATCGGCGAACGCCGCGGTCACTTCGAGTCGATACCCGATCTTCGGAATGTCTATCAGCCACCTGAGCGGATAGCTCGCATCGGTGTCGACAGACTTCCAGGGCGAATCCGAACTCAACTTGAAATCCGAACTCGACAAATGCGTGACGCTGCCGTCGGGGGCGATCAGGCTGCCCGAGGAACAGGGTTCGGGAGCACCATCCGCCCGCCTGACCCGATAAAGCATCAGATCGAAACCGTTGTCCAATTGGATTGCAAACCAGTCCCAACCGGTCTGGCCCGGTTCGAGGAAACTCGAACTGAATTCGTGATCCATCCAGGCTGTGCCGTTCACTTGACACTTCCTGCCGCCGACGAGTAGGGTCCCCGACGCGAGCATGCGGCTCAGCGAATAGTAGTACGACGCATTGCCCTCGCTCGCACCCTTGCGACTGAGTCCCTGATCGCCGTGCAAGGCTGCTGGTTTAGTGGGAGTCAGCGTCAGATCCAGAGCACATTCGCCGTCCTCGGCAATGAGATGATGCGATTTTCCCTCCAGGGCCAGCCGCCAGTTTCCGTTCCAGACTTCGCAACGGTCCGCCCGAGCGCCGGCCCAGCCGACTCCTCTGCGATTATTGCGTTGGAACACGAAGTGCCGCTTCTGCGACACATCCGAGATCGCGAAGTGGGCCGTGTAAAGATCGCGCAGCGCCCAAACGGACCGGCTGGCAGGCTGCTGCCGGATACCGCTGCGAAAGAACGTCAACTGAAATCCGAACCGGTTGCCCGCTGCGTCGTCGAGGTTCCCCGTGTAATACCACCATTCGATCCGGTAATCGGGGTGAGCCGCATGATCCTGCGGAAACGCGAAGGACCGGTTATTCGTGACGAGAGGCCAGGCCGGTTCGGCGGCGGGCTGCGACTGCTTCATCGCCGCCAGGTTAAATAGTTGTTCCGAGGCCGGCGGCTCTTCGCTGCGACGGCAACCCGGTGCTGCAACGGCGAGAAGAAGCCAACCGAATGCAATCAGGCGATGATCCACGCCACTACTCCTCACGTACGCTTTGCAGCGGATCAACGCGTGCCGCCCGCACGGCCGGATAAAGGCCGAACAGCGCGGAACCGACAAGAATAAACACCGTGGATTGAACCAGAAACGCCACCGGCAAATGCACTTGGATGGTCCAGGCGAACGATTGCACGTTGATGACGTAAATCAAGACCATTGCGAGGACCAGACCTATGGCGACGCCGAGCAATTGACTTGCCCCGCCCACCATGACGGCCTCCATAAGAATGACGCGGCGA
>CAIPEB010000750.1 GCA_903863885.1 uncultured Planctomycetaceae bacterium
AGACGTCGGGCCGGTGATCAAGGACGCGCCGTTTCCGATCTGGGCCATGTCGGTGCATCAAGCGGGCGGCCGGTTCATCATGAACCACGGCAGTTTCTCCCGCCCCGGTTTGCAGAATGTCATCCGATTCTGGGAATCGACGGACCTTGTGCACTGGACCTTTATGGGCAATGACGCCGATCTCTATCCGGATCGTCGCTGGTATCACCCCGACAGTCGACTCGATTGCATGAGCGTTTTGCCCGTTGTGGAAGAGAACCAGACTCGATACTACGGTTTTGCGACCGGCCCCGGCGGATTTCTCAGGTCCGACGATGGAATCCACTGGTCGGGTTTGCCTCAACCGCCGATCGACTGGGGCACGGTGCCTCCCCCGCCAACCCCCGCCGACGAAGGCGGACTTGAAGTGGGCGGATGCCATGCCATTCAAGGCAAATACTACCTCGTCGGCGGCTGGTTCAATTACATGGGCGGCACAGGATACGGCGTCTACACACTGATCGGCGATTCGCCGCGCGGCCCGTTTCGCGCGGACGCGGCCGCCTACCGGCTCTGCGGCAATTCGACGCGATGGGTCGCTCTCTGGGCCCGCTTCTGCGACACGGACTCCGACCTCCTCGTCAACGGCTACATGTACGACGGCTATACCTATGAAACGGGCAACACATGGCTGCCGCCGCTCAAGAAAGCCGTCGTTGACGCCGCAGGACATCTGCGACTCGGGTTCTGGAAGGGCAACGAAGCGGTGAAAGGCAACGCACTGCCCCTGGATTCGAACGCCATCAAACTAGCGTATCCGAAGGAAAACTCGGGCGAACGGTCGGCAAGCGCCGCAGCGGGCCGACTCGAGATTCAGGCGCAACCGGAACGCAATTCAATCCTCCGGACTGACGTGCCGACCACCGTCGCGATTATCGATAGCGACTTCAACTTCGATCAAGGCATCCTCATCGAGGGAGTCATGCAGACAACCTGCCGCGATCGCCGCCTGGTGGCGCCGTCCATCGGCTTCTATCTCGAGGAGGAGCCTGGCGAGGGTACCGCGATTCTGCTGCACAGTTACGGCCGCACCGAGATCGGCAAGATGACTTTGGCCGATCGCATGAACTTCCAAGTCGAAGATGTGATCAGTCCTGGCTGCGCGGCACCATGCGGCATCGCGCCGCACAGCGATCACGCGTTTCGGTTGATGATCCGCAGGAACATGTTCGAGTTGTATGTGGACGATATGCTCGTCCAGACATTCAACACCACACACACGCCCGGCACCGTCGGACGCACGCCCAAGCGAATCGGCTTCGTGGCCGAAAACGGACAGGCGGTATTCCGTGACGTGAAAGCGTGGGCAATGAATCTGTAGGACAGGCACTGAAAAAAAGAGCACAACGCAAGCGGTCTCCGACAGGACGCGGGGATTACGAAGCCCGCAATCTTCGCGGTTCTGCACGGCCGGAGGAACGGTGCGCTGCAAGACACCGTTGGTTCTGCCGTCGGGTTACATGTGACGATCAGCGTCCTGACTGCGCACCCTTGAAATGGCTGTCCGTCTCCAAAGCGATCCCCGCTGCTGGCGGTATGCACAACTCGGGCTTCAAACAGCGTGCTCGCTCCAGATCTCGCTTGGCGGCGTCTTCACAACCCAGGGCCCGATAGGCAAGCCCGCGGTTGTAGATGCACTCGGCGTTCCGCGGAGCAATTGCGACACTCGCGGAAAAGGACGCGAGCGCGACTTCGTACTGCCGCAACCGATACGCGCAAATCCCGCGATAGAAGTTCGGCCAGAACGAGTGCGGACTGATATCAACCGCGTGCTGAAACATCTCGGCCGCCGCCTCGTACTTGCCGGCGCGATACTGCGACCGGCCAAGCGCAAAATGCTCCCATTCCGTGCCGGGCCCGTCTGTCACACCAAGTGCAGTGCCTCGGCCGGCCTCCTCCTCGGTTCCCGCTTCGGCGGCGTAGTTCTTGCGCTCGGCGCTCAGAACCACATTGTCGCCCAGCTCGGATTCCGCTTGTTTCAGTATGTCCAGCGATTCCCGCTGAGCGGTTGCGCGGAGTTCAGCGGGCGCAATCCGGACGTGCAGGTCGGCGAACAAAATTGCCAGATCAAGCAGGTCGGTACGGATGCGTCGCCCGTTGTCGTCTGTCGCAGAGTCACCGGGGTTCGAGAATTGCGCCCGCCGGCGCCAGACCTCACGGCACCCTTCCTCCAATTTCTGCAGGTTCTTGGCCGGCAGCAACTCCAGGCCGTCGATGAACTGCAGTTGCTCCACAAGCGAATGCAGATCATCTGCCGCAGTGCGTCTAGGCGATGAGCGCACATCGTCTTTAGACTGACTGACTCCGACAACGGCCGCGCGTCCGGACCCGGCCCGCAGAAAGTGCTTCCAACCGAAAAAGCCAACGGCAACAACCAGCAGCAACGCGGCCATCGCAAGCAGCGCGCCTCGTCGCTGCATGCGACCGAACCATTGCACGGCCACTCCATACCGACTGACGGCCTGTTCGCCGCTGTCTTCAACAAGGCAACTGCGCAGAGCCAGCGAAAGCGTCCCTGCATCGGAGTATCG
>CAIPEB010000751.1 GCA_903863885.1 uncultured Planctomycetaceae bacterium
CCAACAAGCGATTCGAGAGATTTCGCCGTCACCTCGTCGACGGCTTGATCGAAGTCGAGGCCATACAGCTTGAGGTACCGGATTCGCGGCCATGTCGCGACCGTTTGAAACGCCTTCGACGTAACATTGGCGTTGGTCAAATCAAGATACAATAAAGTCTTCATCCCACTCAGCTGCTTCAGCTCATTGTCATCGATGTCAAGGTTGACAAACCTCACGAACCGAAGGACTTTAAGGGAGGCAATCCCCTTCATGCTTCTTTCGGCAATTGGAATCCGCGGGGAGGCCGGACCATGGCTCTCGCCCCACACCTCCAACTTCGTTAAGTGGGGGCAGTAGTGCAGGACGCTGAGCGTATCGTCCAATGGAGCGCTCGTCGTAATGGTTAACTCTCGCACTTCCGGAAAGTACTTAAGCAAGTCCAGTACATCGCAATCTTTCGTCTGCACCCTTATGATGCGCGCCTTATCCACATCGGGAGTGAACCTATGCTGCGGTCCGTAGTCCGTGTAGATCGACACTTGCGCCGGCTTCGACGGATTGGCATTTGACCAGGTGCTCATGCTCGAATACGCGTTCGTCCTCGCATTTCCCCACCCACAAGGGCCGAGGTTCATTTCCCAAGGCCAAATGATTTCGTCGTACCGAAGCGGGTCGTCCGGACCCGGCACGCGCACGAGCGGGATTCTACCGTAATCGTATAGAGGTTCGATCGCAGGCTGGTCGCTTTCAGCAGCTTCATCAACGCCGCATGCAACATAGATAAATGCAATGGTGAAAAACAGCACGAAACGATTCATCACCTGCTCTTCATGCGATTATGCGTGAGATGTGAGACGGATCCATACTCGGGTACGTTTGACACAATCTGCATGGCACCGATACGGACTTCCTGCAAGTGACTATCGCTCCCTTTCTCCAGGGGGAATGGCGGTCACAGTTGCGCCGGTGAAGCGAACGCCCGAATCCCAGTGGCTTTGTAGTTCCACAGTGCCACCCGGTCCCGTAATTGCTTCGTAGAAGTAGCTGGTGCCGCCAGATACTACCTTGATGTCTAACACACCGCTATTCCGGTAGACGTCAATCGTCATCTGGCCTGGCTTTGCCGCCAGGTCGCTCTTAGAGTCGAACAAAACCTGCATTCCACCCTGGTCAGTCCAGTTGTCGAGCGCACGATCAATATTGTAGCGAATGCCAGTAATCAGAGCAGACACGTGTTCGGCCCCCCACGTGTTTACATCCGGAACCTGCCCCTGCGCATTGGCGAGGCTCACCCAACTCCCGTCCGGGTCGGTCGTGAAGCCGGTTTGCTTATTGGGGCGGTTAGGATCATTGAACTCGGCAATGCCCATCACGGCTTTGACCAGCGTGGCTTGGCCATTGATCGTGACCGTTGTACCTTCGCCAAAAGCAGCGTTGAGAGATGCGGTATCATAAATCTGGATTTCATTGACGGTGTCGACGAAAACGCCGCTATTGCAGAAGAAGCCGGGTTTAATCAGGTGGGGAGTTCGATCGATGTCAACGTAGTGGCTTTGGCTCCGTCCCGCAGGGGCATCTTCGTAGGAGAAAGTGACGACCACCCGATAGTTGTCAGCGGCCGCTCCGCCTTCCAAGTTAAGAGCTTTGTTAATGTCTATTACCGCCTTGTTGACGTCGTTCCGTCCTATCCACACGTTATTCGCCGCGTTGGTCAATTTGGGATAGCCGGACCGAATCTCGCCATGGTCACCAGGGGAATTAATTAGCTCCTCCAGCGACTTCTCTATCCACCATCGGTCGGCCAGTTTGAATCCATTCCACTCAAGGCTGGCTTTACTCGTCCAGTCGGTTCCGCTCTCATTGCTCGGCCAGACGATTTGCTCGACGTTAACCTCGACTGTGTCACGTTCGATGATGTCAGCGTTGTTTGTCCCCGCCCCCCCCGGCTTCACCAAACGCCAGTGGACTTCTGCCTCACCTTCACGGTACCCTTCCATATAGAGACTTGTTGGAAAGTTCGCGCCCTGCGCGCCGATATTCCAATAATACCACGTATCGTGACCGGTCTTGTAGCCGGGCTTCCACGGGAGGTTGATGCCATCGTTCGGTTGCACGTTCCGACCTTCAGCATTCGGCGGCAATTCTGAAAGCCATGTCTTCTGCTTGTCGCCCCACGTTTTCAGTTTCCCATCTACACCGAGCCAAAGTGAATAGCCCTGTAGGCCGCTGACTGCCAAGGCGTCAAGCTTGATTTTGGCAAAGTCCTTGTCATGCAGGCCGAGCTTAAGATAGTCGGACTTCGAATCCAATGTATCGGGCCTGCCGTTCTTGTTGTCGTCATCCGTATTCGAAAAAATCCGCTTGCCCACCTGCCCCACACCGCTGCCCGCACGGTCTTCGATGGCGTCCTCGCCAGGGCTGCCGGCCAGGTTGCCGTCGTTGTCCGAATCAATGTCGATATCCAGCTGAACGACGGTAAAAAAGACCGTGTCATCCGTCTGGGGGCTGTTTCCGTCTCCCGTGGGATCAAGAGTCACCTTGACCGATGTGTCACCAGGATCGATCCCCTCGACAAAGAGCAGGTAGGCTCCAGACCCGCTGAACTGAGGCAATTGGGAAACCGCGTACCAGGTATTCGGAACGATGTAGTCACTGGCTATCGTGCGTTCTCCACCAGCATCTTTCTTCCATATTCTCAGATCTCCAGCGACAGGCGAGTAGAGCGTGACCTGTTCCGGTCCTGGGCTATGCGGAATCGTCGCGCTCGACGTCGTCACGCCGGCCGGATCGGAGGCGGTGTACGTAAACTTTACCTTCGCCGTACTGGCATTCACGCCTTCTGGCAGGGCCACTACCATCGGGACGAATCCCGATTGGCAGCCGCTAATCACGTCGTCCGCCGTATTAGGGGAGGCGTCCCGGTTGTAGCCGTCAGCGAAATCCGGAATCATGTCGTAATCGCAGTCATTGCCGATCCACGATTCGATAACCTTGCCAGGCGGCATCTCTTCGATGGTCTCCTCCTGTCGGCTGCGATCCGGTAGGGCCAGCCCGTTGTTGTTGTCGCTGTCGACGTCGAGATCGACGCCTAGAGACGGATCGGTGATCTTCACTGTATCCTCGTCGACCTGCTCGTCGGACGGATCGAAGAGGCGCCAGATCAGCGTGTCGGTCAACGGCTCAGGATTGATTCCCTCCACGTAGATCAGCGGCGGGTAGTTGACAGCTTCGTTGGCAACGACCCAGTGGTAGACGCGTTTGAGCTTGCCAGCCTCCTCAAACTCTGCCCAGTCATCAGGATCATATATCGAACCGATGATCGGCGTCTTCTGCTGATCGAGCCAGTAGCTCAAGCCGCGCTCCGTCCCGATTGTCACCTTCACTTCAAAGACAAACCCATTCGTCCCGGACAAGTCTTCAAACCCGCGGTCGAGAACGACCGGTTCCAGGTCGTCATCCGTGAAGGGCACCCAGCTTCCACCGGCGGGATAGTCGTACCCCGCGTGCTCTACAAAGTCGGGGTACAGGTTCGCATTGTCGTCATCATTGTTGAATCCGATGATCTTGCCCGGATAACCCGCCTCGTTTTCGATTAACTCCTCCCAGTCGCTGCGCTCGATGCCGTACGAGCCCCCGGTTGCTGTGTTGTCGCTGTCCACATCGATATCGACCGAGGGCATGATCGTGAGGATCGGAGTTTGGAAGTCACCCGACGAATCATCAGATAATTCCTTCCAAAGGCCGGTGTTCGCTTGATACATCAGGACCACTTCCTGCAAGTCGTTCTCCCGGAATTCGTAGTTTTCCACAATACCATCGTGGGGATGGGCGGCGACAATGAGATTGTCCCCGTACCGGGAGTCTTCAACGGCCAGATATGCCTTCTGGATCGAGTCGCTCGTTTCCAACGGGCTTAACGTTGTGAACTCCAACGTGAATCCAGGCAGGCCGCTGCCGGCTTCAACCAGGGATGCCACGTTGTCGCGCGGGCCGTAACCGTCATTGGTGGGCGATGTCGTGGGAACGTTGGCCAACGTGTTGTCGGGATCGTACCACGCAAGATGCAGTGTGCCGACCATGCCCTCTGGCACGGCAGCACCCAATTCCGCCTTCACGCGAACAGTCGTGTGATCCAGCGGTTGTTGGATCTCGGGATGGTGCCGCTCGTGGGGATACACCAGATATCCGTCCTCGCCGTATGTCAATTTGGCCATCCCGGTCGATGTGCCGTAGTCTTCAATCTCCACTTCGCGCGAGTAGGCAACCTGCTCCCATTCCATGCTCTCGATGTACGTGGCCGCGATTCGAGGCTGTGCGGCCGAAGCAGCGTCGCCGCGATTTAGCCCCACGCTGGCCGTGTTGAGCGTTTCGAAGTAAAGCGTCTCGCCACCGAATGTCACGGTCGGAGAAACCTCGAATTCTCCGGTGTTCTGCGGCGTGCCGTAGGCCCAGCGCTCGCGGCTGGAATCGACCACGACCGAGGCGAATGACGCAGTGGACGACCAATTGGCTGCCGTGAGCAACCCGTCGAAGGTGGTCTGCGGCAGCCAGCGATAGTCATTGCACTGCCAGAGCAGTGCCCAATCCGTCCCAGAATCCTCCGGTGCATCCCAAGTCGTTTCGCCCCAAGCCTGCTCTTCCACCGTATAACCCTCGACCGCCACCACGTGCACCAGCACGGTCCAAGAAACCGGCAGACCGTCCGCGTTCTTGCCCACCACCGTTACCGCAGTCAGCCCGTCGTCCGTCGAATCCTCCGGCACGGAGATCGTCAAACTGCCGCCACTGAGCGACGCATTGACCAGCGCACCCTCTCCCGAGGGCGCTCGCAGCTCGTAACCGGTAGCAGCTTCTTGGAAGTAGCTTCCCACGCTGATGGTCACGGATTGGTCGCCGCTCTCGTCGACATCGTACAGATCCAGCACCACCACGCCGGGCATCTGGGTCACGTCGGGACGCACGCCTGTCGCGGGCGGCGCGATCAGATTGGCCAAGGCGTCGATCGCCCCTTCCAGGTCGTCATTCAGACGGGCGTGATCCCGCCAGTGCTCCCAATCGGAGAAGATCGCGTTCTGCGGCAATTGGGGCGAACCATTGCCATGGATGGCATTGGGCTCCCGATAGCTGCTCACGCCCGCCGCGCGCGCGGCGTTCGGCGATTCGGGCACCTCGCGGAATTCCTGGAAGTACGAGTGGAAATCATACGCGGCCGGCATTGCTTCCGGAGCAATCAAACCGCCGCTCGGCAGTCGGCCCACCGTACCCGTTGCCGACGTGTTCTCCGTTTCGCCGAGGGGTATCCCCGTCTCGAAACCGTAGAGGGCCGTGCAACCGCAGCCCTCGCCCAGTCCCCCGCTGAGCATGCCGACCCGCGTGGGATAGACGTAATCGAACAAGTAGGGGGCCGTATAAGTCGGCCAGTGAAACCCCAGATAGTCGACCTCCTCCTCGTACGAGTCCGTGCAACCCGATGCGCTGTAAGAGCCCTCCACTTGGTTATCGATCGCTCCGGCGAACGCATAATCGTCGTCAGGCGCGTCATACGATTCGTTCCAGCAGCCAGTGAACGCGTAGTTGTCGCGAACTGAGCCCCCTCCGCAACCGCAACCGCAGCCGCTGCCCGAATAACTCATTCCCATGGACCCGCAGCCCGTGCCGCAGCCCGTTTGTTCGTAGGAACTGAACCGGTCCGTCCAAAGGTGCGGCCACGTTGCATCCGTGAACGTGTGACGCTTTGTCAGTGCATTGTGCCAGTCGCTCTCTTCCGACCAGTCGGTATTGGAACTGTACGAGTACCCGCAGCCGGTGTAGCTGTACGTATTCGAGTAGTCATGCGTGTGGCTGCCGCTGGTGTCCCTGGTGGTTTCCGTGTTCGCCTGGTAATCCGTTCCGTCGTAATTCCAATCCACGTCGCGAGACTGGAGCGATTCGACCTTGCCTGCCTCGCTGAGGCGAATCGTGCCGTTACCGCCGCCGTAGGCGGTCGTGCCTGTATCGCCCTGGTAGTCAAAATACTTCCAGTGGGTTTGCACTCCCCCGCCTTCAAGATCCCAGGCGAGGCAACCGGTGGACGTGATGTGAAAGTCGATTTCGTAGAGGTTTTCCTCGGTCAATGACTCGCGATAGTTCTTGGTCCCGATGAGCGTGCCCAACCCTTGCTTGACGCTGAATTGATACTCGCCCGAACCGTCGACCGACCAATCCGCAAAAAACGAGCCCGTGCCCTCGCCGGAAACGTCCGTATAACGCCAGGCCGACGGCGACGTCCCCAGAGCTTTATCCTCGGTGAACGTCAACGAATAACTCCACGTGTCGTCGCTGCTCTCAGTTTGCGTTCCGGTGAGCGTCGTGCCGGAGAACGGCGTGCCATTCCACGCCCGCTGGCGGTTGTGATCGACGTGGAACGACTCGCTGACCGAACCGGCTCCCGTACCGGCCGCCGTCCACCCGTAGCTGCTCCAGGCCTCCGGGGAAGGAACTCCGCCGCCGCCCCCGCAGCCTTCCCCAAAACTTGCGGGACCGTTTTGAATCGTGCGGGGATAAGCGGTCTGCTGCGTTGCCGCTTTCTCGTACGTCAGATGGCGAACCGTGTCGAAGTGGCTCGAGTAGGCGTATTGGATCGACCCTTCATACACTGGAACGCCGCCCCCGCCGCAGCCACACCCGCAACCGCCCCCGCTGCCACATGAAGTCTGCGGAACGTACTCGCCGTCGAGCGCATGGTTCTCGATCTCCGATTCATACCCCGAACCGCTGTAGGTGGTATTCCAGTGGTTGGTCACCGGGTCGTAGTTGTCTTCGGCAGCGAGTGTCCTGCCGAACGCAGTCTCCTTGTGTTGGTACGATGTGCCGTCGACGACTTGACTGTCGTAAGTGTAACTTCCGACCCCTGACCACGTGTCGCCAGAGAAGTCGTCGTTCTGAAACCGCTCGATACGACGACCACGTTTCAGTTCCCAAACGTCCTCGCGATCAGGATCATTCTCTTCGCCTAAGGTCGATTGTTCCGGATCGATGTTCCAGCTTGACTCGCGTGTCGCGGCCCACGCGTCCGTTTCGTCGAATTCAATCGCGCGCTCGGTGATATCGGGATCGCAGCTCGAGGAAATCTCTTGCGGAGCGTCGGTCCACCGATGGGTCGCGATCTCGCGCGAAGCCACTTCCTCCAACGTTCCTGATTCGTGCCGCCAGGAATAGGTCGCGGGGCCGGATCCGCAGCCGCAACCTGAATTCTCATCCTCTTCCAAGATGAAATGGATGTCCGTGTCTTGCCGAAAGCTGCCCCTATCGCGGTCTTCGCGCTGGTAAGTCACCTGGCCCCAGCCGCAGCCGTATCCGCCGTAGGATTCCTCGAATTCTCCGGACCCATTGCTGGCGTTGTTCAATTGCAGGGATGCCCGTTCGAAGGCCATGCCAGACAGTTGGCCGGTCTCGCTGGAGTGTTCGCGGACAAAGGCGTCCCAGCGATAACTGGAGCCACTGTCTCGCTGCGTGATCTCGCCCGACACGGGGCCCTGCGCGTATTCGCCGGTCGACGTGTCGAGAAATTCGACCCGCTCGCGGTTGTAGAGCGTTGCCACAACCTCGGTGGCTTGCCACGCGCCATTATCGGGCGCGTACGCGGTGATCAAGCCGTCGCCATCGCCGATCCGCCCGTATTCGCGAACAGAACCGCTGGTGCTCCAGGTCTGGGCATCATTGCCACTGCCGCTGCTTCCACTGCCCGCGTAGGTTCCGCTCCCGTCGTACGACGGTCCGCTCGACTGAGCGTCGATCTCGCTGCCGCTTCCAGCGGTCAGCACCCAGACCCTCTCTTCGTCCACGTCGGTCAAGGTGCGCGTGCCGGCAAAACCGTAGACGTGCAGCGTTCCTTCGTAGGTCCCGATCGAACCGCTGAGAGAACCATCGGGAATCGAGCGTGAATACGCCGCATCGTTAACGGTTGTGTCAACGTACCGCGTCCCCGACTCGCTGAAGTCCTCCGAGCCGGAATCGACCCACGCGCCGCTGGAGTCGACCTCGGACTCCACTGTGCGAAGGGACTGAAACCGTTCCGCGATACCCTCATCCCAAAAACCTTCGATCACTTCGTCATCTTCCGGTCCAGGGCTGTTGAGTATGGTCTTCACGTACGGTCCCTGCGAATCGTCCTGAAACTCCGTCGATTCCAGCACGGTCGTTTCAGAGCAACCGCTGCTCAGCAGCCACTCATCGTCCTCGGGGTCCGTCGGATCGCCCCCGTCAAAGGTTTTTGCATACTCATACGAGTCCTGGTAGCCGTGCCGCGACGATTCGCGCCAGGACCCGAAACCCGTTCTTGCCAACTCAATCCCGCCTGAAGTTCCGCTTTCGTCGATGTCGTAGCTGCCCCCGTGCGAACTGGACTTCGAACTGACCGTACCGCCGGAAAGCGTCATTGTGCCGCTGATCAGCATTCCTGACATGAGCACCATTTCGTACGCTTCGACAGCGACCGTCGTCTCGGACTGCGACGTTTTCTCTGCCTGGCGGGAACCGTCGCGAGGCGACGCACCGTTGATGTCACTCCTGGTTGTGGACAGGCGAGCGCGCACACCCGACTTCGTCGATTCCCATTCACTGCCGCGCAACGTCGACAGAATCGTGAAATGATGCGATTGACGGCTCGAGCCGCTCTCGCCAACCGACGTCATGACGTTCGCTGGGGTCAGATCCCCTGACGATATGCGAGATCCAATCGATGAACCATCGTTTGCAACTCCGTTGTCGATTTCGTAGCTTGACTGAACGATATCATCGCCGCTTTCTTGCTTGGCCCCCTCGCGAAACCACCCGTCCCAGCCGGGACGTCGCGCGTAATCCAGGCGTGAAATGGTAAACGATGTGGACTTTGTGAACGCCTCCTCATCTCCAAGCAGCGTCTGGCCTCCACGGTTCTGGGTCAGGCTGCCGCTGCCGCGGCTTTCCGTGTTGACGGACTGAGTGCGCACTTCCAGTGAACCGGCCGCGTCGGTCGCGTCATCCATTCGGTAGCCAACAATCGTGGAATCGATCGTCACCACATCGACGCTGCCCGTGAGACGAGGCTCTGAAGCACCAGTCGTTCCCGTCATCGGCGAATTCAGCACGCTCTGGTTCACCGCCGTGGATGCGTACAGATACGACATCACCTCGTTCGCCGCAAATGCCTCGATGCGAGTGATGTATTCTCCGAAATAGCGATCGCCGGCTTGTTCAAACGAATACGAACAATAGATCGATTCGGTATAGAGCCAATTGCCGTTTGCGTCCTCGCGTGCAACGACGTCGCGGTTTACGTTCACGACTCCGATTCCTGGCTGGCCGTCGGCAGCGAATGGCAGGGAGTCCATGGCGAATTCACGGACGAGGGATGAGGCGACGCTCCCCTTGATCGTGGGTTCGAACATGAGTGTCGGGTCGACATCGATCCGGCAGGCGCTCAGGATGATTCCGCCGTCCAACACTTCGGTGGTCGAGTCGGTATCCGGCAACACGGACCACGCGTTCGTGCTGGCGGCTTGCGAACCGATCGATTCGACGACCGGCCCCACCGGCGGCTCGATATCGGGCAGCACGTGCAGCACGACGGTCGCGATCTGTGAGTCCTTGTTATCCGGCGTGCTCACGCGCACGGTGAAATCGTCAATTCCAATAAATCCTTCCTGGGGACGATACGTAAACGCTCCGTCGCGTGCGAGCTTTACCGCTCCGTGCTCCGGTGCGGACGCCAGTGACGCGGCCAGGCTTCTTCCTTCGGTATGATACGCCCCGTTCAATGCATTCCCAATCAGCTCTTGCTGATCGCCGGCATACATCGAGAACCATCCGCCGGCGGGTGAAATGCTGCCCGCTTCGCTCGCGCTGGCGTCCAGCGCCGCGTCCGTGGCCGATTCAGCATCGGCCGCATCCCGCAACTCACGGAGAGACAGGCCGGCAACCGCCGATTCCAGTTCGGAAACGTCGGAAAGCGAAGTTCGGGCCGCCCCGCTTTCGTCAAACAGCGTGAACGTGGACGTTCCGCCCTGGAACCCGGCTCGAGTGGCCGAATAACCGGCAATCCCGCGGATGACTTCCTGGGATACAGCGTCTGCGCCATTCACCAGCGAGTTGGCGGCCGCCGGGAACGACGGCGAGAAACTCCCGAAACGGCCTTCGACCGGTGGACGAGTCCGTGCCAGGACAGCGTCGTCGTTACGTTCCGGCAAGAAGCCTGTCAAATCAAACGAAAACCCGCTTGTCAGCCCGTTGTCGCGCGAATGCTCCGTCCTGAAGGAGGATGCACCGGGAAGGCCTTGAGGCATGTCCGAGGAATGCAGGCCAACCGCGGACCTGACGCTGTCTCGCCCCCGTGTTGGTATGTCTGGAGAGGCCCACGCCAGGTTGGGTAGCGAGGGAAGTTGGCTTCCGCGGGCGGCTGCCGAAATTCCAACTGTCCGCGGCCTGACGCCAAAACGGCTTCCCTCTTCCGCGAACACGCCGGTGGCCGGGAGATCGTCAAACAGGTCGTGAACGAGGGTGACGCCCACGGCAATGAGTATCGATGAACTGACTGGGACGCGGCTCTGCAGCGGTTCAAAGCGCAAGCGAGTAATGCGTTGTTGCATGGCCCGCTCACTCACGCTGCGTCGAGCCTTTTTCCCTCGGAACGCCTTCGACACCGATCGTCCCATGACTGCTTCCCCTGCCGAGAAAGGCGGACGGACCACACAACTAGGATTGTGGAATCACGCTGGAAAAAAACCGTTCATATTCGGAAATCACTCGCTGATCATCGAACACTGCTGCCACTCGTTCCGGCAACATACGGCCAAGATGATCGCGATACTCCGGATTGGTTCCTATCTTGACTGCGCTTGCGATGTATTCGTCCCGGTCTTTCGTCACCAAATCGGTTTCCATGCCCATGCGACGATACAGACCTGCCGCATAGCACTGAACGGCCAGCGTTCCGTGCTGAGTCAGAACGGGCACGCCCATGGAGAACGCGTCGTACGCCGTCAGACTGCTGGCGTAGACAGGCGTGTCGAGCACCAGCGTCGCGAGATGAAGCAGGCGGTAGTATTCCGTAACGGACATGGGCGGCTGGAATCGAACACGCCGAAAACGCGCCTCGCCCAGATTGCGTCGCATGCGGGTCTGCAGCAATTCGCGCGCCCGCGCGTCGGTACGTCCCAGCACGATCACGCGTCCCTGCCTATCCTGCTCCAGAATTTCGCGCAAATAGAAATCGAACGCTGGACAGTACTTCGGCAGCCGATGCGGACATAAATACAGGGCGCCTCTTGGAGGAAGGCCGAACTCGTGGCGTGAAACGTCTTTCGGCGACGGTTGACGCGACTGGAGCATCGGAAACGTGTCGAGCAGGAACAACCCTTCCGTGTAATGCTGCCTGGAATCCACCGCACCGTCGGGACTTTCCATCAGCCGAGAGGAAATGTAGTAATCGACCGCCCGGACGCCGCTCGTGCCGTGGCAACCGGCGGACGTGCACTGGACGGGCGCGAGTCGGGCCATGGGCAGGAAGTAGCCCCAGGGATCCGGCCCGACTTTCCAAAAAAAGATGACGTCACACCGCGTGCTGCGCACCGCGTCGACAGCCTCATCGAACCGGCGTGAGAACGTCACATACCGGACGTCGTTGCGACGGATCGCGATCTGGCAGCGACCGACGGCGCGCTGCGCACAGAATACAACCACCTCGAATCGGCGGTCGAGACCTGCGATGATCCGCGCCATGCCGCGCAGGAATCCGGGTTCATGGCCGGCCGTCACCAGAAATCCAATCCGCCCCAGGGGCGAGTCGCTCGGTTGCGGCGCACAACGGGGAAATGCGGGCTCGAAGCGAGCCGCGAACATCTCGCGAACTTCCCGGCAACAGCGGCCATGATGCGGCAGATTAAACGGCGGAGTGAATCCGTCAGCCGGTAAGGAATGCCAATCGAGTTCCATCGGCTCGTCAAGACAATCAGCCAACTCTTTTTGAAGACGGGCCCAATACGCCTCAATTGCCTCGTCGTCCGCGAATACGGTGGGACAAATACCGAGATGCTTCCATTTCCAGATTGGCCGATCCCCTCGCATCGTCGCAACCTGCCGGTAGGCACATCGAGCATCGTCCACTCGTTCGAGTTGGGCGTGAACGAAGGCTATCGCCGTTTGGATTTCAGGATCTCCCGGATCGCACGCCGAAGCCTCATCCAAGGACTCGCCCGCTTCTTCCCAAAGCTCGGCGGAAATCAACGCTTCGCCCAGTCGCTTGTACGCCCCGGGATGATCCGGCGCGAGGTGCAATCCGCGTCGATATTGCCCGATGGCGTCCATGTGGCGACCACTGGCCTGAAGCAAGTCCGCCAAGTGAAAAGTCGCGGCGATATGCCGGGGCACCAATCGCAACGCCGTACGAAGCGATCGCTCGGCTTGCTGGGGCGGCAAACGCATTAGCCGCTGAAGATGCCCGAGATTTGACCATGCGTCGGCGCAATGTCGATCTAATTCCAAAGCGTGCTGCAACGCGGCCTCAGCCGCCGGGTACTCGCCCGACTCTTTCAGCAAGACGCCGTAACTATTCCAGTAGCTCGATCGGGCATCGCAGATCGCCAGAGCCGTCTCAATTCGTTTCCGAGCCGACACCAAGTCGCGCTGGGCGAAATCAACAAGCCCCAGAGCATGCCACGCTCCCGCATGGTTCGGGTCGTGGTTCAGAATCTCGCTATAGAGCCTCTGGGCAGTCGTCAGGTTTCCGCAGTGGTGCTCGCGTAACGCTTGTTGAAACAACTCGTCCGCCCTATCCGAACTTCGCTCCGATTCCTTATTGCCGACGCCCGCGCCTGCCTGCTGTGCGAACGGGTCGCAGACAGGCTCCCCGCGTCGAACTTCATGACAACTGCTCCCCATCACAGCGGCCTCCGCAAGGCGGTTTTCCTCGGAGGAATCAGGACGTTTGGGTGTGAACTGTTCGATCCATGCTCGTAATGCTAAACGGCAATGGTTGCCTATCTTTAATACCCTGACCGGCACTTGTCAATCAGCCTTAAGTGAGTCCAGGCATTCCTTGCATTCTTCGAACTGTGGTATTACCCGGTCCCTCTGACATTACCTCCGTAAACGAAGACCTTTCATTGACAACAAGTGGCAAGGTGCACAACTTCGTTGAAGGCCGCCGTATCTCTGAGTTCTGCGGTCGCTTGGAGCAGTTCTCGTTCCGCAGCACTGGCGCGACTAGTAAACGCGACATCCCGGCTGATACACCCTCCCCGTCTCCACCGCAATCACCACCTTCCCCGTCGCTTCCTGCACTCCCCTCGCAATCCAGTCGTGCGATTCCACGAGTTCCACGCACGGCAACTCGGCCAGGTGCTTCGCCTTGAAGGCAACGGGTGACAAGTTCCGATCCCGCTCCCGCCAATCGTCGAACGGAGCCATGATGAGGCGGTCCCACTTGCAGCCCCAGCGGCGCAGCCATTCCTCGGTCACGCCGCGATGTTTCTCGCAGCGATACGTAATGATCAGCGGTGCCGGCACCAATCGGGGCAACCAGAGCGGACGGGCGTTTCGTAGCCAAGCCTCGTAGCCGGGATCGTCGTCGCCGACTGGATTGTTTTCGCAGATCACGCCGTCCAGATCCAAGGCGAAACCGCCGGCGACGTGCGGGTTCTGCACTCGGCCGGTGAGCATGCCGCTATTGACGAGATTCCACTGGAGCAGATGCGGACTGGGCAGAATCTCGCCGTAGATGTCGACGTGCTGCGTTTGGCCCGGACGAACGTAGACGGAGGTATAGATCGCTGGACGGCCGCCCATCCGCTGCCGGGCGGCGTGCATCGCGTAGCCCCATACTGCTGCACCCCGCGACAATATTCGTGCACGCCTGCTGTAAGAACACCGTACAGTCGAACGTGCGAAACGCGAAACATGATGTGGTGAACAGAGCGTGGAAAAAAGTGCAAACTTGATTGCATTTGCAGCGCCGGTGGATTACAACCATCAATCAATTCAATGACTGATACGTTCGCTTGTTCTGTTCTGAGATACATTTGTTTCAATTAAGCGAAAGGGGGATTGAAGATGGGGATCTTTTTTAGGGGAGGCGCGGCAGTTCTATTGGTCGGCCTTCTAACCACCCCAGTCGCTGCCGTGGTGACCGATTTCACTTGGTTACCTGCCGATCCAATTATGGGGGAGACTGTGGCGTACACCGCCGTGACTGATGGCCAAGCTCCCTTCCCGGCGACCTACAAATGGGAGTACAAGTTCACTTCGGGGTCATGTCAAGGAACCTGGATTGATAGCATGCAGACTTCACAGACTGCTTCCTTCGTCGAGCACCGGCCGGGAACGTGGGACATCCGGCTCACAGTGACGTACAATCCGCCGCCATTCCCGGTGCATGCTCCAACGGTTATCACCAAGAGTGTGACGATCGCCCCCGCAACTCGCTTCACGATTATCGGTGGCCTCAATACCGCAACGTCGAGATTCGACTCGATCACGGTAAAATATCGAGTGGACGCAGCAGCTCGGCAATGCGGTCCGTACGTGTGCGTCAACGTCGCGCAGGAGAAGATTGTCAATAAGTGGTTTCTTTCGCCGCCGTTGTTTCCGCAGTTTCCTCCAGATTCCGATTGGGTGCCCGACACGCCAGTTCCCGAATTCCAGTTTCAACTCGGCTCAAACGAGATCTGGGATGTGAAGGTCAATGGGAGCACCGTCAATTTAGTTTGGTCGCAAATCCCAATCGGAAGCACCTACTATTTGATGACGCAGAATATGCGACTAAAGTACACGGATCCCTGCGGGGACACCAAATACATCGATCTTGGAAGTGTCATGTTGAAGCGAGTCAAGCAGGATGCCAATAATTGGATAGTCACCTTCGGTCCTTAGGGTCGGCTACGGTATAGCCGAATTGTCAATTATCCTCGGAGAAATAGCAATGAAGACGTCTCATGTTAAAATGTTGGCGCTCGCTGTATTGGTACCGGCGCTGTCGATTGCGGGCGTCGTTTTTTCGCAAGTAGATTTGACGAACGTGGCTCCGAAGCTGAAGAAGGATCATGTAGTTCAGCGATCGATGCCCGCTGACGGAGTGGCTGCGGAGCCGTTGGCCAACATTGTCAAAGTCACTCGGGCCGATGACGAAACACAAAAGATCGCGGCGGCGGCGTTGCGCACGCAGGCCGTCCCGCCAAGCCGCGCCGCGTATTTCGCCTCCATTCTGAACGATCCGCAGTATCACTTTAGGTTTTGGGCGTCCGAAATCCTCGAGGTTCAGGACATTGATGGCACCAAGACAGTTAAGGTGCGTACGACCCCGGCGATTACCGCTGGGGCGGCGGCGACGGTCACTGGCGCTCTGGACGAGACATACGAACTGACAGGCGATTCACTCAAACTGCTCAAGTCGGAGCCCTCGCACGGTTCTGCCGAGGTTGGCGTACTCACCGATTGATGGAACGGTTGGGTCGCACTCGACGCCACTTGGCCTGCGCAGTTATACAGGGTGTTCTGCGAGCACCCTGTATGATGAAAGGCGTCAGGAACAAATGGCACTGTCAAGATGAAGCATGTGTCAGATAAGTCATTCGCGAAGTTCGCGTCGCAACTGGACTCTTGGATCTTGCATCAACGGATAGCGGTGTCGACGACGCTTGAACGCGTGCCGCTGCGACGTGGATGACCGCTTCGCACGAGTCATGCCGATCAAGGATTTCGTCGCTGGGTTGGTGCGATGTCGATCTCGTCTGATTGCCTAGCCGCATAGGAGATGGCGGCCGTGATATCTTCGGCCTGAAGATACGGGTAATCTGCCAAGATCGCTTCAGGCGTTGCGCCGCTGGCGATCAAACCCACAATGGTCCACCGTCACACGCATGCCGCAAATGCGCGGCTTTCCGCCCATCACGTTGGGATCGATTGTGATCCGGTCGATTAGTGGCATGTGCGTTAAGTCTGGGTGAAACGTCGAGGCGGTTGCTGTCAGGGGCAGCGAACGTGTATCGGATGTTCCACCTACTGATACACTTTGCCCGTCTCCATCGCAATCACCACTTTCCCCGTCGCTTCATGCACTCCCTTCGCAATCCAG
>CAIPEB010000752.1 GCA_903863885.1 uncultured Planctomycetaceae bacterium
CATCAGTTGAACGAACCGCACTCCGCGTTCCGCCATGCGCCGGGCCAGCAGGCAATTGCGGGCGAATCCGCCGTCGGTCGGGTTGTCCTTGATACCGTACATGTCCAGCGTAGCCTGCGATTCATCCGACAGATCGGTGAGGCTGGGAACCGAGGTCTGCATGCGGAACGCCATTTCGTACTGCGAGATCCGGGCCTGGATTTCCGGATCGGCACAGGCTTCCGCCTCGATCGAGTTCAGTTCGTTCACTCCATCCAGCATTGCCCGTCGAGTTGCCGGATCGATGCCCGCCGGATTGGAGAGATACAGCACCGGATCGCCCTTGCTGCGAAACCTCACGCCCTGATGTTCGCTGGGCAGGAAGCCGCTTCCCCATAACCGCGTGAAGATCGGCTGGTCGGTCTTGTTGCCGCTCCCTTGCGAGATCATCACGATGAATGTCGGCAGATCCTGGTTTTCAGTACCGAGTCCGTAACTGAGCCACGCACCGAGACTCGGACGCCCCGGCTGCTGCGAGCCGGTCTGCAGAAAAGTTATCGCCGGATCGTGATTGATCGCTTCCGTGTTCAACGATTTGCAGACCGTGATGTCGTCAACCACCTTCGCTGTGTACGGCAGAAGTTCGCTTACCCACCTGCCGCATTGGCCGTGCTGGGCAAAGGAAAAAATCGGCGCGGCACATGGAAAGGACTTTTGTCCCGAAGTCATTCCCGTGATTCGTTGCCCCATGCGTATCGATGCGGGCAGTTCAGTGCCGTTCAGTTTCTGCAGGGCGGGCTTGTAATCGAACAGGTCGATGTGGGATGGCCCCCCCGACATCACCAGATAGATCACGCGTTTTGCCTTTGCCGGAAAATGCAGTTCCTTGAGCGTGCCGGGGCGTCCGGCCCTGGACGGTTCGGCCGACAGCGAGTCCTGTTCCAGCAGCGAGGCCAGTGCCATCGCGCCGAGGCCGGCGCAGGTTCGGCCCAGCATAGCCCGTCGAGTAATCAGTTCGCGCAGCGAGTTCATGAGCAGTTTCCTTCCGCGGAGCGATTCGCAACAACCGCGGTCATCCTTTGGTCAGTGTTTCGTCCAAGTTCAGAATCACACTGGCTGCGATGGTCCAGGCCGCCAGTTCCGCACCGTCGAATTTCGTGTCGCGGGGGGATTCGCCGACTTTCAACAGTTCTTCGACCGCGGCCGGATTCGCGCGGTACGAGGCGATAACCCGCTCGACCGTCTTCAGCAACGATGCGGTCTCGCGCTGGGAGGGCAGTCGAGACAGCGTCAAACGAAAGGCCAGCGAGATCCGTTCTTCCGGAGTCGTGCCGGCTTCCCGCAGCATGCGTTCGGCCAGTTTCCGCGACGCTTCGACATAAGTCGGGTCGTTCAACAACACGAGGGCTTGAAGCGGCGTGTTGGTGCGGGCGCGGCGGACGACGCAGGTTTCGCGATCAGGCGCATCAAACGTGACGAGCGACGGCGGGGGAGCCGACCTCTTCCAGAATGTGTACATCGTGCGCCGGTACAGGTCCGCCCCGTGGCTCTGAACGTATTCCTGAGCCGTCCAATTCTTGCCGTCTTCGCGCGAGGCCAATTCCTCCCAGATGCCGGGCGGCTGATAAGGGGACACGCTGCGGCCGCCGATTGTGTCGTTCAGCAACCCGCTGACAGACAGCGCCATGTCGCGGATCATCTCGGCGGACAACCGGAACCGGGGACCGCGGGCCAGCAGCCGATTATCCGGATCCTTGGCCCAGAGGTCTCCAACCACTTCGGACGACTGGCGATAGGTGGCCGACATCAGGATCTGCTTGATCAGTGCCTTTACGTTCCACGCGTGAGACTCGTCGCCTCCCGGCGAACGCAACGGCGACTGAAACTGAGTCGCCATCCAGTCGATCAACTCGGGATGGCTGGGCAATTCGCCCTGGGATCCGAAATCCTCGGCGGTGCGCACGATGCCGATGCCGAACAGCGACTGCCAGATCCGGTTGACAATCACGCGCGAGGTCAGCGGGTGCTCGGGCGCGACGAACCATCGCGCAAGAGCCAAGCGGTCATGAGCCACTCCATCGGGCAATCGAGGCAGAAAAGCGGGCACATCGGCCGCGACTTTCTCGCCCTTCTTGTCGTACGCGCCGCGGACCAGCAGGAAGGTCTCGCGCGGCTGCGGCATTTCCTGCATCACCATCGTGGTGGGAATCCGGCTGTCGAGTTCATTGCGGCAGCGCCGCTGTTCTTCCAGCCGCTTTTTCAAGTCGGCTGCTTTCGTCGACACGGCCTGGCGGAAATGCTGTCGCAGCTCCTGACGCTGCGCATCGGTGCGTTTGTCTTGCGGCGTATCGAGAATTGCCTTGATCGGGGCGGGAGCCTGCTCGGCGGGAATCTTGCCGGCCGCGGCCGAGGCTTCCCATTCAGCCTGCTCGGCATCGACTTCGGGCAACGCGCCGGCAAATTGCTGCTCGAGTGTGTGGATCTCCGCGTCCAACTGAGCGAGTTGCCGCGACTGTTCGTCCGAAGGCACCTTCAAAATCGGCGCGGCGTTCCCTTTACTGCCGTCCAGGCCGTTTTCGGGAACGTTGTGGAAGAAAGCATACAGCTGGTAGTACTCGCGCTGCGAAATCGGATCGTACTTGTGTTCGTGGCACTGAGCACACGCAACGGTCATCCCCAGCCAAACGGTCGTCGTCGTGTTGACGCGGTTGATGATGTACGCGTTGTGATATTCTTCCGGAATCGCGCCTCCCTCGAAGTTGATCATGTGGTTCCGGTTGAATCCGCTGGCGATCTTCTGCTCGGCCGAGGCGTTGGGAAGCAGGTCGCCGGCGAGTTGCCACACGGTGAATTCGTCGAATCCCTGATTCCGGTTGAACGACTGGATGACCCAGTCGCGCCACAAGGTCATGTCACGGCCGCTGTCGATGTGATAACCGTGCGTGTCCGCGTACCGCGCCGCGTCGAGCCAGTCCATCGCCATGCGTTCCCCGTAATGCGGATTGGCCAGCAGCCGATCCACAAGCAGTTCGTACGCGTTCTCGCGATGGTCGGCCACGAACGCATCCACTTCAGCAGGCGAAGGAGGCAACCCCAGCAGATCCAGCGTGACGCGTCGAATCAGAGTGGCCTTGTCCGCAGGCGGCGACGGGTGGAGCCCCTGCGATTCGAGCTTCGCCAGAACAAACCGGTCAAGTTCGTTCTTCGGCCAGTTCTCGTCCTTTACCGCCGGCACCTCGGGACGGCGCGGAGCCACATAGGACCAGTGTGTCCGCATCGGCGCTCCGGCGGCCACCCAGGCTTTCAGCGCCTCCTTCTCCTCCGGTTTCAGGGACTTGCCGCTGTCGGGAGGAGGCATCAACTCGTCGGGCTCGTCGGAAAAAACGCGAGTCACCAGTTCGCTGTCTTCCGGCTTGCCCGGCACGATCGCCGCGGCCCCCGAATCGGCCGGCTGCAGTGCGGCCTTCGCATCATCAAGTCGCAGGCCTGACTTCCGCTGGCTTTCATCCGGCCCGTGGCATTGGAAACAGTTGTTCGAGAGGATGGGACGAATCACGCGGTCGAAGTCCACCGGCGGCGCGGCGGCCCGCGCAACATCTCCGCCAAAGATCAGCAGTGCCAGAACGGCGGGAGCAGCCAACGGCGGGACACGGAAGGAGGAGAGGGCAGGGCACAGAGGCATGAGGTAACCCCTTCTTCGCGCGGCACTGGCGGATATGAAGCGAACTCTAGAAACAAGGCAACGGACGGCGAACGCCGAATTTCGCGGAACATTCTAACGGAGGGATCAGCGGAATGGGATTACTTTATTCCCAGGAACCGGCACATGCAACGTTCCACGAGTTCCTCCCTTTCCGGAATGCGGCGCCGGAACGCTGCAGGACCGACGGGGAGGCCCTGCGTGTCGCGTGATCGATTGCCTCCCGCGGATTTCAGCACCGCGTCCAAATGCACGGCGCCGCTGCGGGTCAATTCTTGGCCGGCGCCGATCCGGCCGGCGCTGCGCCCCACGGTTCGATCTGGCGGAGCATCTTGCCGGCCAGGGCTTCGTAACAGTCGGGCAGGTCGAATCGTCCGAGAATTCCCGGCACCATGGCAGACAACGGCCACCGGTACTCCTCCGACTCCGCGATGTCGCGGTAAGAAGCCAGTGAGTTCTTCAGGGTCACCTGCCGGACCAGATCGGATATCACTGCCGCAAACGCGGCGGAAATTGCCCCCCAGCCCTTCGCGGCCAGATGGACCTCCTTGTGCGATGCTTCCTTCAGCCAGTCGAGGACCCGCAGCAGGTCGAACGTTCGCTGGCCAACGTAAGGCTGGTCCAGCATGATCGAATGGACCGCGTAGAAGTAATCCGAACCGTACGGATCAAGAAACATGTTTCGGCCGCACGTATCCGGTTGAGACTCGCCGATTCCACGCAGGTCGCATGCGTAGAACGCGGAACCGGGTTCGGCCTGCAGGAGTTCCTTGACGAGCGGTTCGTCCCGCAGTTCCGCATCGGCCGAACCATGAGAGACATAGAGAACCGCGCGATCGACGCCCCGCGGCGGACGCGAGAGATGGCTCTCGTCCGACAGGAAGTACACGATCGCCTGAACTCCCGACTCCGTTTCCACAGCGTAGGTCGTGAAATTCGGCTTGGGATATTTGCGACCGCCGACGGGGCGCAGGATGCGATAGTCGGGCGGTCCGGATACAACACTCAACTTCAGCACATCGCGAATGGCTGCGGGCAGCCCGCCCGGCGTCGCGGCGACGGCGACACGCTGCTGCCGAAGCTGCTCCGACTTCTCGCGAGTGAATGAGAAGACGGTTCTCGAATCGAGTTCGGCGACCTGGCCATGCGGCGTGCACCACAAATCCTCGTCCTTTTCCAGCAACAGCGGAGGTTCCGTTTGAGCGTCCGATACTCCGGTGATCCGATTGAACCAGCGATACATAGCCTCACGATTTTCCGAACTGTAGCCGTGCGTTGTGGGACCGGTGAACAGCGATAGGTTCTGCTCGGCCTCCAAGGCCCGATACAGTACGCGCAGCCGCTGGTATGCCTCTTCGCTGCCGCGAATGTCGAAGAAATCGCGTTCTTTTGTCAGGATCACGATCGGCTTGGGGGCAAGCGCCGCAAGAAAATCAACGTGATCCAGTCCGAGAGCCAATGCGCGCGGAGGACATTGTTCGGTGTCGGCCGGCAGTTCGTTCTCCATGTTCCGCCGAAACGTCGTGACAAAACACGAGGGCGCCGCCATGCTCCATCGCTGCTCGACGCCGCACAGCCACGTCGTCATCGTACCGCCGCCCGAGTTGCCCGTGACGCCGATATGCGACGGGTCCACCTCGGTGCGCGTCAGCAGATAGTCCAGCGCCCGCACCCCGTCCCACGCGCGCCATGCCCCGAAGAATTCACCGACCAGAAACTGCTGGTTTCCCGCGTATAGATGCTCGCTGACGCCGGCGCCCTTTGTGGGCTGCCATTTCGCATCGACGTACTGAAGCCGCTCGCCCTGTCCGATCGGATCGAAGATCAGCACCACGTAGCCGAGGCGAACCAAACCCTGCGCAAAGGATTGATAGGCCTCGCTGGCCTTGCCGTTGGTCGAATGGCCGCAGGTGCCGACAACCCCCGGCAGCGGAAACGTCCGGCCCTTGGGAACGTAGAGATTGGCCGTCACGAAGAACTTCGGCCGGCTCTCGAAAATGACCTTTTCGACCGTGTACTGGTCCCGATCCAGCTTCCCCGTGATCTGCGGGTTCAGCGGCGTTTTCTCCGGCTCGGGACCGAAGCAGTCGCGGATCTTCGTCCGCACGCGCTGAACATAAGCTTCCGCTTCCGCCTTCGTTTGGATCGCAGCGAGATCGGCCGCCCCGACCTTCTCGGCCTGCCGAACTCTTGCCACGAAGTACTCCTGGACCATTCGCGGAAAGCGGTTCAGGGGTTCCAGGTGCTCAATGGCCGCGGGTTCTGCGGCGATCGATTGTGCCGCAAACGGATGTTCGCCCAGCAGGAGCCCGGACAGGCCAAGAGCCAATGCCTCGCGGCGATTAATCCGCATCGTCGCCGCCCGTTCGCCGCGGTGGATCGCCATCGATTATTCCTGCTGCAGACTATCGCCCCGCATCGCGCAGATCACGGATCACCCCGCCGACACGATGGTGCATCTCGTCGGTGGCGCGAACCACCAGCACCTGCAGCGGCGCGTAGTAACGAATCGTCCCCGGGCCTCCGTGAACGTCCCAGAAATCGGGCGAGATCGTCCGCTCAATCAACTCGACCAGTTCCGGTCCCCAGTCCGGCGGTCCCGCACGACCGCCAAACGCCCCGGTCGGCGACGGTTGCGGAGAATCGGCCGCCGGCCGCTGCTGCGGCGAGGATACGGCATCGTCTCCTCCGGCCGAGTCCCGCGCACTCGCGGTGAGCAGATCGTCGCCCGATCGAACTCGAGCCGGTATTCCTTCGCGAGCCATGTCCCGCTGGACTTCCTTCTGGATCTTGCGAAGCCGCGAACGAAGCTGTGCGTGATAGGCCGTCAGCGTATCGCTGTCCCACAGGCGCGGATCAAGCCGGATCTGGACGAGCAGATAGACCATCTCGTATGCCGCTGCGGCACGGTCCTTTTTTGTCGGCGCGTGAGCCTCTTTCTGCAGCAGACCTCGCATCGCTTTTTCGATCTCGTGGTAAGGCCTGAGCGCCGGCTGGCTGCCTGCCGCCGGCTTTGCGTCTTCGGCGCAAACCGTTTGGCTCAAGAACGCCAATGCAAGTCCCATCCAACAACGATTCACAATTCGACTCCTTCGCCGTCGGCCCCCGCGACTCAATTATCGAGTCCCGAATCGCCAAAGGCAAAGGCAGTTGTCACGAAGTGGCTTCACGATGCCGGATGCCGGCAGTCGGTAAGTCGGATGGATGACTGCCTTCCTCCAGTCTCCGGACTCCGGACTCCCCGCCGACCCTCACTCGGCTGCGGCCCGCAGGCCAAGTCGGTTTTCGAATCGGTCGAACCAGCGGCCCAGCGCACGCGGATCGAATACCAGGGCGGCTCCCAGAAATCCCAGGCTGGCGGCGGCCACCGTGTCGCTCAAGTAGTGCGCACGCACATCGATGCGCTGCGAGGCGGCCAGCACCGCGAAAAAAAGGAACAGCCACCGGCCTCGCGGATAAAGACGAGCGAGCCCGATCGCCAACCCTACGGCCGTCGCGGTATGCCCCGATGGAAACGACTGGATCTCAAAGCCTTTATGGTACTGAGAGCCTGGAGGAAACACTCCGGGTAGGAAACCAAGAAATGAGTGCAGGACGTTTCCATCGAAATCGAAATACCGGGGCCGCACTCGGGCCACGAGCAGTTTGGCCACATTCGCAATCAGGCCCCCCGCGTAGGCGGAAGCCAGCAGACGCGGCACTCGCCGGCGATTCGCTACGTCGAGCACACAAACCGTCAGTCCGATCAGGGCTACCCCGCAGCCGTGCGCAAACAACTCCGACCAGCCGATCATGCGGTGCAGATCGCCCGGAATCCAACGGTCCAACGGGGCGCTTGCCAGAGGCAGATCGGCAAGGAGCGAAAGAAGGGCCAGTACCGCAAACAGCAGCGACATGCGATACAAAGCACGCGTCGATCGGTCCGCAGTCAGTTCGTCGTCCATTCCGTGGGCCATCCTCTCGGAAGCCAGCCGAAAACCGGGCATTTCTTCGCTCGCACAGCCTCTCGCTCAAGACGAGCAAGGGTAACAGGATGGCTCATATCGAGGAAGGCGATTCGCCCCCCACACCGCCAATGACAGCACTGACAGCACGCTTTATGCACCATTGATGTTGTGGCATGTCTTGAGTTTCCCTAAATAGTGCATCGATGCTGCGCAGTTACGACGCGAAAGCCCCTTAATTACGAGCCGATTCATGAACGGAATCTGGAATCGCACGACCTGGCACCAGGCCACCTTCGTGGCGACGGTCGCAGTTCTCACGCTCTTTACGAATCTGGGGGGCATGCGTCTCTGGGACCGCGACGAACCGCGCAACGCGGGGTGCGCCCGCGAGATGCTGGAACGGGGCGACTGGGTCACGCCAGTGTTCAACGCGGAACTCCGGGCTCATAAACCCGTGCTTTTGTATTGGCTGATCATGTCCGCCTACAGCGTGCTGGGAGTGAATGAATTTGCTGCGAGGTTCTGGTCTGCCGCTCTCGGCGTTGGGACGGTGATGTGCACCTATTTCATGGGAAGGCGGCTGTTCAGCCCGCGGGTCGGCCAGTGGTCCGGAGTGATTCTGGCTACCTGTCTCATGTTCGGCGTCGCGGGAAGGGCGGCAACTCCCGATTCGCCGTTGATCTTCTTTTCGACGCTTGCAATCACCATTTTCGCGGTCACCTGCATTCCGGTGAACCGCGAGCGGCTTCACGATTCGACGCCGTCGGGCCCGACGGCACGCCGCGGTGCCGAGTTGGTGGATGGCGGATGGAAGGCCTGGGCGTCGATTTATGCAGCGATGAGCTTTGCCGTGTTGGCAAAAGGGCCGGTGGGGTTGGTGATGCCGTCGACCATTATCGGGCTGTTTCTGTTGATTTCGCAGCAACCGCGACAGCCCGTTGAGAACGGCGGTTGGCGGGCCTTTGCGATGCGTGCC
>CAIPEB010000753.1 GCA_903863885.1 uncultured Planctomycetaceae bacterium
ACCCGCGAGTTGTCTATGGTCAATCTCATCTTCAACCCACCCCTGCTGCTGCAGATCCCGACCGCGTCATGGCTGAACCTGCCGACGCTCTGGCTGCTCGGCGTTGTGCTGGTCGTGCTCGCCGTCTCGCTGGCCATCGGCCAGACGCTGAAGCGGCAGCCGGAAGGCACCATCGACCACGCGCTGCTGCGGAGGTTCAACCTCCGCGTGCGGGCGTGGTGGATGATGTTCGCTATCCTCACGGCCGGTTTTCTCCTGGGACGCGCATGGACCGTGATCCTGTTCGGGTTCGTTTCGTTCTGGGCGCTGCGCGAGTTCGTGACCATGACGCCGACCCGGCGCGGCGATCATCGCGCTCTGTTCTGGGTGTTCTTCATCTTTACTCCCGTGCAGTACCTGCTGGTCGGCATCGGCCGGAGCTTCGTGAATCCTGCGGGCCCGATCAGCGGCTGGCTGGCCGATGTGCTGAACCTGCGCGGCGTTGACTTCTACGGACTGTACAGCATCATGATTCCCGTCTATGCCTCGCTGTACATACCTTCCCGCATCGCGATCTCGGGCGATCACAAACGATTCCTCGAACGGTCCGCGAAGATCCAGGCCGGACTGCTGATCTGCGTCTATTCGCTCAGCTATGCCCCGGCCCTCCTGCACCTCGACCTTCAGACCTACAAGCCCCAACCGCCGGCGGCTCGGGAAACCGGCAGCGGCGAGAAACAGCCCCTGCCCATCACGGCGGAATTGACGATGCCCGCTTCCGCATCGCAGCGACCATGGACCGAAGGCAGCCGGGCAGGCCTGCTCTTCTACTTCATTCTCATCGTGCAGATGGGCGACCTGTTTCAGTACGCCTGGGGCAAGCTGCTGGGACGCCGCGTGATCGCGCCGGATATCAACGCCAGCCGCACCTGGGAGGGTTTTTTCGGAGGCGTGGCCTCGACCGGACTGATCGGCGCCCTGCTGTGGTGGGTCACTCCGTTCCGCATGTGGGAGGCCGCCTGCCTGGCAACCATAACCGCCATCATGGGATCCGCCGGTTGCATGACGCTTTCAGCCATCAAGCGTGACCGCGGCGTGCGGGATACGGGCACGCTCGTTCAAGGCCATGCCGGAGTGCTCGACCGGATCGACTCGCTGTGCTTCGCCGCGCCCGTGTTCTTCCACCTGACCCGGTTCTTCTTTTCCAGCTCGGTCTGATCTCAAACGGACCGGACATTCACCTGAGAATCGTCCCCGCCGGTGCGGGAGCAAGCGAAGCGGACGGCGACGAGTGCGTCCACTCAAGCACCGTCGGCTGCGGACGCTCGATCGACTGTGGATGCGACAGAGTCTGTGCGGCTTCCGGCGGCGCGCTGACCAAAACGGCTCCCTGCCCGTGCCCGGCAACCGTCTTGTCTTTTATTCGCGAGTACCAGCCGCCTGAGTTCAAGGAAGCAAGATTGCCTGCGGGCCGTCCCGAGACCGCACCGGCCTGCGCGATCGCATTCGGGGACACTGCGGCTTGCCCCGCTGCGGTCTGAGCAGCTGCCGCTGACTGGGGAACTGCCGCCTGAGCCACGGCGCCGCGCGAAGCAGCGGACGGCGCGCCGGGAATGTGCACCGGCACGAGACCGTCACCAGCCACGGAAGCCTGCGCAGCGGCCGGAGACGCGGGCGGCGTCTGCTGAGCCAGCATCGTGTTCGGAGGCGCAATCGCGGGACTTCCCCGACGCACCCAGTCGAGCCACGTGATCTGCAACTCCGACAGATCCTTGTACCCGTAGTGGACGGACGTCGCGCGCCCCCAGTCGTTCGACTGCATGCCGTCCCCGACGTAGTTCACGAATTCGGGCTTGCCCCGCTGCGCGATCAGGAAACGAGCCAGTGAGAATCCCTGCGCGTAAAGCGGCAGGACATCCGGCGGATATTCCGTCATGGCGAACATCTGGTTGAACGCAATCCCGCGGCCGGACGTCAGGAAGCTGAGCAGCAGGTTGTGCTGCTTCGCCTTTTCACTGACGTGCTCGACGGTCGTGCAGGCCCCTTCATCAGCCCAGCGGGGCAGCGGACGGCCAAAGTGCGTCGCCATGATCGTGTGCGTGACTTCGTGCGGCAGCACACTGTCCAGCAATCGCTCCCGCGAACCCTGGATGTTCATGCTCCAGCCGAATGGATGACCCTTCTCGAACATGAAACTGGTCGCACCGCCCGCACCAAGCTGCGGGCCCACGCTGACCACGATCGGACAGGGATCCTGCCAGGCAGGCAGTTCACGTCCAAGCCACTCGATCGCCAGACTCTTGCGGTAGCTCTCCGCAGCCAGCGCGACTTCCTGCGAAAACTCCGGCGTCGGCGCCGTCACAATGAAATTCTGGGTGCGATAGCCGGCCCCCAACGACAAGACCGAAGCCGCTAGCAGCGCGGCACGAACCAAACGAGCTTCCATGCTCTCTTTCGCTCCATGCTCGGTAGGAACCAGGCAACCGCCTCCTGCGGTCGCCGCCTGATCTGGCTTACGCTCCGGACTCGGAGCAAACTACACGCCATTTCCCAGCGGCTAAATGCGTCGACTCAGAATCAAACCTCGCAAGACAAGTATTGGATTCAACTTGCCGCAAGCGGCCTGTCGCCGGCAGATTTCCGGTTTTCGGTTTTCTGGCAGACGACACCTTCTGCACCATAGCCCTCTCGGCCATGGCCAAGGCTCTTGGGGAATTGGACTGTGTAATTCTTACACACAGTACCCAATGGGCAGCCAAATCACCTAGACCGATTTCCAAGAATGGACACGCACACTGCAAGCAATGCCAATTCGAGTGCCAGCAAAACCGGAGCGGAAAACCAGCACACGCAATCACGATGCTTGCAGCAAGCACCGGATTATCGGCGCGTTGGCCGGCGGAAACACGCATTCGGCCAACTCCGGCCGGCTCAGCCAGCGAAAGGGCTCGCGCGGTTCGACATGCGAGCCCGCCAATTCGCAGGCGATAAAATGCAGGCAGACCTGCCCGTGAGAATAGTCGTAGCTCACTGAGGGAAACGCGTCGGTCGCACGAACCTCAAGCCCCGTCTCTTCCCGGCATTCACGCACCGCAGCGACCTCGGGCGTCTCGCCGGCTTCCATGCGGCCACCGGGGAACTCGGAGAAACCGGCCAATGCCTGATCGCCGCGGCGGGTGCCGACAAGAAACCGCCCCCGGTCTTCCACGACGGCGATGGCGATCTGCGTTGGCTGTCCGGCCATCCACTATGCCTGTTTCAGTTGATCCAGCAGGCGGCCCGGGGAGCCCATCATGTGGTAACCGCCATCCACGTGCAGCACCTCGCCCGTAATCCCATCGGACAGATCGGAGAGCAGAAAAGCGCCGGTGCGTCCCACCTCCTCGTGCGTGATGTTGCGTCCCATGGGAGCCATGTGCTCGTAGAGTTTCAGCATCTCGTTCACGCCGGCGGCCGAACCGGCCAGCGTCTTGAGCGGTCCCGCGCTCAGCGCATTGACGCGAACCCCCTGGGGCCCGAGGTCAAAGGCCAGGTACCGTACCGATGCCTCGAGCGCCGCCTTGCAGATCCCCATGACGTTGTAGCCGGGCACGCACTTTTCGCCGCCGAAGTAACTCATCGTGGCGATTGCCGAACGGGGGCTCATCAGGTCGCGAGCGGCCTTGGCCACCGCGATCAGACTGTAGGCGCTGATGTCCATGGCCAGCTTGAACCCCTCGCGGCTGGTCTCGACCGTGGGTCGCCCCAGATCCTCGCGATCGGCGTACGCGATCGAGTGCAGCAGGAAATCGATCTGGCCGAATTCAGCCCGCGTGTGAGCCATCACACGGGCAATGTCCTCGTCGCTCTGGACATTCAACGGCACCAGGAAACGGGCCTGATCATATCCCTCGAGGCACAGCGAAACGCGGCGCCGATTCCGCTGTTTTTCGTCGTCCGGACGATCCGGCAGATGCGTGAACCCGCAGAATCCGCCTTCGTCCATGATGGTACGGGCGATCACCCAGGCAATTGAGCGATCGTTCGCTACTCCCAGCACCAGTCCCTTCTTGCCCGAGAATAAACCCATCCCGGTAAACCCCTTGTCGGCAAACGGCCCTCGAAACCGACGACGTCGGTTGCCACGGAACCCGCGATTGTGTTGGCCGGATTTCAGATCGGATTCGCGACACTCGAAAGAACCAGTGTAGTCGGTTCTTGGTCCCCGTCAGTTGTCGCTTTGATTACAATCCACTACAGTACCCGAGACATTACCAGACACGCATTCGGCTTTTCTGCCTGGAATTTAGGTGACTCGATGCGGGCCGTAAATGGGTCTGCCCCCCGTCGTCCCTGGGAACTGTCGTCCGAACTGCGACCGCTGGCCGCGAACATGCTGGCTCGGCTGGCCGGCGAAACGACCGACCGGGAGATTCTGCAGGAGCTTCTCGCCCAGTTTGTATCGCTGCTCGGCGCCGAATTTGTCGGGGTGGTTCAGAATCATGCCGGCCAGTGGGCGGTGCTCGGCGCGTCGGGCACGTGGCGCACGCTGCCCGCGGAACTGCTGTCGGATGTGCTGGACGCGGAAGCGGGCCGCTCCAAGGGACGCTGGTCCGCCTCGCCCCTCGAGACCCGCACGCCGCGCGCGGAAGTGCTGCTCGCCCAGGCGCCGGCCGGTCAATCGATATCCGAGTCGCTGCTCGATGCGGCTGCGCAGCTGACACGGGTCGCGCTCCAGCTTTCCCGCGAGCGGCAATCCCAGCGGCGGCGGGTCGAGCGGCTGGAGGCGATCCTCGAGATCGCGTCCCAGTGGAACCGCACCCAGGAGATGGACCGGTTGCTCAACGAAATGGCCGAGGCGGCGACGCGTCTGCTGCGCGCCGAGCGTGCGAGCATTTTCCTTTGGGACCGTGCCAACCACACGCTGGTCGGACGGCCGGCACTCGGCGTGGACGGCGGCGAGTTGCGGATCCCGGACGACAAAGGCGTTGTCGGGCACGTTCTCGCCACCGGACAATCGCGGCGGGTCAACGAGCAGGACGACCAGACCGCGATCAACCGCCACGTGGACGAGCGGCTTGGATTCCGCACGCGGTCGCTGGTCTGCGTTCCGCTGCGGGGACGCGGCGGGGAACTGTTCGGCGCGTTCGAACTGATCAATTGCATCGGCGGCGATTTCACCGACGAGGACGAAGCTGCGTTGGAGGAACTGGCCGCGCACGCCGCCGTGGCGTTGGAGAATACCCAGCAGATCGAGCACCTGATCCGCGCACGCAATCGACTGGCCGACGAAGCGGCGCTCGGCATCCAGTTGATCGGCCAGTGCCCGGCCATCGAAGCACTCCGGCTGAAGATCCGCCGCATCGCGGACACCGACCTGGCCGTGCTGCTGACCGGGGAAAACGGCACGGGCAAGGAGGTGGTCAGCCAGTCGATCCACTACCTCAGCCGTCGTCGAAACGAACCGTTCATCGCCGTCAACTGTGCTGCACTTCCCGAGACACTGCTCGAAAGCGAACTGTTCGGCCACGAGCAGGGCGCGTTCACCGACGCTCGCGAAATGCGCCAGGGGAAATTCGAATTGGCCGCCGGCGGCACGCTCTTCCTCGACGAGATCGCCGACATGAGCCTGAGCGGCCAGGCGAAAATGCTGAGGGTGCTCGAAGAGAAGATCGTCGTCCGCGTCGGCGGCTCGCGCCCCATTCACACGGACGCGAGGGTCGTCGCTGCGACCAATCAGGTGCTCGCCGACATGGTGCGCAACAAGCGGTTCCGCGAAGACCTCTACTACCGCCTCAACGTGGTCACGCTCGAATTGCCGCCCCTGCGGGAACGCGGCGAGGACGTGCTGCTGCTGGCCGAGCATTTTCTGCAGCAGTTCTCCGCAAAGGCCCGCCGCAAGCCCCCGAAGCTCACCGCCGACGCCCGAAAACGCCTGCTCTCGCACTCGTGGCCGGGCAACGTGCGCGAATTGCGAAACCTCATGGAACGCATCGTCTACCTGTCTCCCGAAGACAAGATCGACGCGGACGAACTGGCCTTTATCCTGGCGCCTCGCAGCGACGACTCCGCCTACTTCGCCAAGGACCTGCCGCTCGCCCAGGCCACTCACGACTTCCAGTGCGAATACATCCGCCGGCAGATAACTCGCTGCCGGGGCAATATGACCGAAGCCGCCGAGAAACTCGATCTGCATCGCTCGAATCTCTATCGCAAAATGCGCCAGCTCGGCATGGACATCGGCGATCCGCAGTGATGGGAGTCTGGAGTCCGGAGTCCGGAGTCCGGAGTAAGATATCAAACGATCCGGCTGCCGTTCCGGGTGGCACGGGTGGCTGGTCCTAAGGTGTTACCACAAGTCGTACGAATGACGGGGCGATGCATTTGTAGGGTGTGTCAAGCTCGCCGGAACACGCCCTCCAATGCGCAAGACATCTTCGGCGAGCGCGGGCACACCAGAATGTACATTCGGACGGTGTGGGCGTGATGATGCGTCGATTGTCTCAGCGGTTGAGTATGGCCTTCGGCCAAAGGTAATTCGTGGACGCCTATTCCTAGGGCGTTGCCGGCTTCGCCGGCGTTGCCCCAGGCTACGTTGAAAAAGGCCTTCGGCCTTCAGCACGTGCTGCGGCCTGTGAATTCGCCCACGACATCCTAACCGGGAGGCACCAAAACGGCTGTGACTTCTGACCGCCGGCATCCTCTCTGCTACTTGACACGGCCCCGCGCGGGAGGGATTCTCGTAGCTTCCATTACGAGTCCGCCGGGAAACCGTTTGCCAAGGGAGACTGCCATGAGTTACAGCATCGACCGTCGTGATTTTCTGCGTGCCGCGGGCGTCTGCGGAGCCGCCGCAGTCAGCGGACTGGCCCCGTCCTGGGCCTTTGCCGAGACCGTGAAGCTCAGCACTCCCAAAGCGGAAAAACTGGGATGGCATCTCACCTGCTCGCTCTACACCTTCCGCAGCATTTCGTGCTATGAAGCGTTGAAAGAGGTCGCCGCTTTGGGCATGCGGGGCATCGAACCCGCGTTCTTCCTCGGCCTGGACAAGGCTCGACCCGAACTCAAAACCAGCGAGACTCTGTCGCCGGAGGTCCGCCGCGAGTTCCGCAAGAAGCTCGACGACCTCGGCATTCGGATGGTGAACTACTATGCCCAGGTGGCCGGAAACCCGGACGAAAACCGCAAGATCTTCGAGTACGCCAAGGAAATGAACGTGGAGACGATCGTCGCCGAACCGCCGGCCGAAGCGCTCGACGGCATCGAGAAGCTGTGCGACGAATTCAAGATCAACCTGGGCATCCACAACCACCCGAAGGCCCCCAACTATCAGAACTGGGATCCCGCGAACGTCGTCAAGATGCTTCAGGGACACGGCAAGCGCATCGGGGCCTGCTGCGATACAGGACATTGGGTGCGCAGCGGCCTGGATCCCGTCGAATGCCTGAAGAAGATGGAAGGCCGCATTACCACCATGCACCTCAAGGACGTCATCGAGTCGGGGAACCCCGGCGCCCGCGACGTCCCGCTGGGCCAGGGCAAGGCCAACTTCGCCGCAGTGCTGCAGGAGCTGCGCCGCCAGAAGTACACGGGCGCCATGTCGATCGAGTACGAACACGAATCGCCGCAGCTGGTCGAGGACGTGGCAAAGTGCCTGGCGTTCGTCGAATCGACCGTCGCGGGCTGGTAGAAGTTCGCGGTACTCGACACACCGGCCGAGCGGCATCTCGTTCCTGGATGAATGCAATTCGCACCCGCCACGGGAAATGGGCCTCCGTGCGAAAAGCTCGGCCGCCGGGCGACGTGGAGCCGCCGGTCTCCAAAACGGTCGTTTTTTTTCGGCACGATGCGAATTTGCATTCTATGTTTCAGCACCTGACCAATGTGAAGATAGGTACATGAGTCAGGATTGCACGGTTCCGACAGGAAGATCGATGACGACGCTTTTTCCGCTGGTAATGATCCTGACGCTCGCACAGGCCGGCGAACCGGCCGGCGCGATCGATCGGCCAGCTGCTTCGCTGGAAATGCTCCGGCAGAGACTGCTTCACGACTCAACCGACGGAGCGTTCGATGAGTTCTCGCTGTTCGATGCGGCGCTCGTCGCATCCGGCCTGACCGACGAACCGCGACTGCTCGAACACAACGTCAAGTTCCGGCGGCTGCTGCTCGATCTGACGGCGGAATGCACCGATAGTTCAGAGCGGGCTCGCGCCGAGCGGGTCTTTCAGTTCATGCACGCCCGAGTGCTTACCGGGCCGTACGACGCGAAGTGCTCCAACTTCCAGGCCACGCTGGATGAAGGCCGCTTCAATTGCGTGACGGCCACGCTGCTCTATCAGCTGCTGTGCGAACACGTGTCCCTGAATCCTCAGATCATCGCCACGCCCGGGCACGTCTTCAGTTCCTTCGAGCAGCCGACAATCGGCGACGTACAGACGACCTGCGTGGATTGGTTTCGCACACCCCACCCGGCCAGGGACGCCGGCAGCCTCAGCGTGCGACGCCGGCTGAGCGACGTGCAGCTGATCGGTAAAATCTACTACAACGAAGGCGTCGGTCTGCTCGAGACCAACCAGTTCTCCGCAGCCATTCACACGCTGCAAGTCAGCCTGCAGCTCGATTCCCAGGATCCGGCCGCACGCGACAACCTGCTCGCCGGCTGGAACAACTGGGCCCTCGCCGAATCGGATGCCGGACGACTGCAACGCGCGGCGGAACTGGTGCTGGAAGGCCTGCAATTCGACCCCAACTATGCGCCGCTGCTGGCCAACGACCTTCACATCCACCAGAAGCAGGCACTTGCACTGTGCGACGCCGGGAAGTTTGAGCAGGCTCTCGAAGTGCTCGAACGGTGCCACGCCCGCCGGCCCGACGTGCAGTTGTTCGACATGGGGCGGCTGGCCGTCGTAGGCGTGTGGTCCGAATCGCTGCTCCGCGACGGCCACTTCGACCAGGCCTTCCGCGTGCTGGATCAGGCCGAAAAAGAATGGTCGTCCGGAAGCCGGTTGGATACCTACGAAGAGAATCTCGTCTGCCGCATGGTGGATTCTCTGCGACGCACCGGCCGACGGGACCAGGCTATCCAGCTGACGACGCTGGGACTCGAACGCCAGCCGGGCTCTGAACGCCTCCAGCGTCAATACCGCGATTTGACCCAGTGAGCGACATGACCTCGGATGCACGCCCGCATCCCCTGCGGCCGATGCCCGTCACATCGGAAATCAATCGTACTCCCGGGGATCACTTGCCCGCGGCCGGAGCCTTCAACAGCTCTTCGATCTTCTTGTCCATGGCGTCACCCGCCGGATTGATCGAAACCGCGTTCCCGCTCCGGTCGACCAGCAAACGAAACGGCAACGATTCCACGCCGCACTTCACGGCCAGGGGATGATGAGCGCCGCTCGAGCCCGGATCCATCCCGATCAGTGTCGGCCAGGGAAGCGGCTGAAGCTGGAAGAACTGCTTCAATTCCTGGGCGTTGTCGTCCAGGTTGATGCCCACGATTTCAAACCCCTGTTCGCGGTACTTGTCGAGCAACTTCTTCAAGACCGGAATGTCCTGCAGGCACGGCATGCACCACGTGGCCCAGAAATCGACCAGCACAACCTTGCCTTTGTACTTCGCGGCATCCAGGAGGGTCCCGTCTGACGTCGTGCCGCCGATTGCAAACGGCTGACCGACCAGCGTCAGGCGGCGTTGGAACAAATCCGACGACTCCTTCGCCTGCTTGCCCAATTCGGGGTTCGCGTTCTTCCCATACACCTCGATCATTTTCGCGTAGATCTGCCCCGCCGCCTTCGGGTCGCTGCTCTCGACGAATTTCGCCACGCTCTGTGCGATCGACAGACTCATCTCTCCGGCCGGCTGTCCATCCAGAACCGCGTTGATCGCCTCCAGCAGTTGCTTGAGCGCGTCGGGCTTTCCGGCCTCCATTGCGGCCAACTTGCCCTGCAGATCCAATTCGGTAATGCGAATGCGCTCCTTGATCGCACTGACCTTCTCAGCGAGCGCCGGGTCAGCTCCGTCAAGGCCGGCGACGACCGTCTTCAGTACCTCGATCGCCTCTTTTCGCGCCCCGCGCTGTTCGAGCACCGACGCGACGTGATTGGCCACCGTAATGCTGCCCGGGTTCTTATTCGCGCCGGCAAACAGCTTCTGGAATTCCAGGAGGACCTTCTGCGCGTCGCCCGACGGGCTTTTCACGTAGGTTTCGAGCGTGGACTGGAAATCCAGCAGGCTTCCGAGACGCTTCAGTTCGGGGACATCGCTTTTGGCCAGCTCGTTGCCGAACACCTTCATACGCTGCGGCGCATCGGAATCACCGAGCTGGGACAACGTCTCAAGACCCCGCAGAATGTACTCGGCCGCCAGCTGCTTCGTCTTGCCGTCGACATTCATGTTCAGCAGTTTTTCACCGCCCGCGATGACCGCGTTCTGCAGGTTCTGAAAGTCGGCCATCGCCGCCGCCTGGGTCGCTCCGCTCGGCCGCTGGCCCGCGAGGTTTTTCAAAGAAGCCAGGATCTCTTCCGGCTTGTCGCTGGTGATCGTGTACGACTGACCGGCGCTCAACGGACCGGGAACTGGCGGCGAAGGACTTGCGGGTGCCGAGGGCGTATTCTCCGCCACGGCTGCCGCAGGCATGTCGCCCGTATCTTTCCTGTCGGGATTCTGCGAAGCCGCCGGAGGCGACGGCGCCGGTTTCTCGGTTCCCGCAGTCGGCGGAGTCGGCACCGGATTGGCGTCCGGCGAATGGCCCGCGGATGTGGCCGATTTAGCCAGCTTCGACAGGTCGTCCACCGGGGTGCTCGCCTCGGGACGCGGCGGTTCATTGGCAGCCGCGGCCGGCGCCGGGCTCTTTCCCGCATCCTCGGACACTTCGTACTTCGTGCGGCTCGAACTCACCGTTTCCGGTTCGCCCTCGCAACCTGCCAGAATGATCGCGAACAATGAGCACGCCGCACTGAGAACCGCCAGCCGAACATTACAATCGCCGCACTTCATTTTCCGCGCCTCTGGGTTGGTTACGCGCCGTTGAGCAATAAGGAATTCGGGAATTGTAGGAAATACGCGCAGGCTCTGCTGCGCCGATTTGGACTCGGCACGCATATTCCCGCCCGAATCAGGAGAACAAGTTCAACTGGCGTTCCGGTTTTTTCTCGGACTCACCGGGCCACGGAGGCAGTTCGGGGACGGCTTCCGTGTAATGGAGCAGCTCGCGATGAAACTCCCGTGCCAGCTTCGGCGCAAAGCGATCGTCCGGGGTGTGCGTGAATACGTACGGCCGCAGACCGCCGAGCATCCACTGGGAAACAACGCGTCCCCATTCGGCCAGCCACGGATGGACTCGCTGCGTGTCGTCCCGGCCGATCAGTCGAATGATGGGATGGGCGGCAGTGATCGTGAATTCCACGGGCAGCCGAGGTTTCCGCGATTGGGCGATCTCCTCCTCTTTCGTTTCCGCCGGCGCACTGAACAGAGGCCGGCTGTCAAAGATCACGCGGTCTACGTGCAGTTCCCTCAGCAACTGGTTCAGCTCCCGCTCACCCGTGCCGTGACTGAAAAAGTCCAGATTGCGGACTTCAACCGCGTACGGGAATTCGCGGGGCAGACTCCGCAGATAGGCGGCCAGATCGTTGATGTGGTAACCCGAAAAGCCGCCGGGCAACTGGAGCAGAGACGGCCCCAGGCAATGCCGCTCGTTGAGCAGTCTGAGAACTGCGAGGAATCGTTCGGTCTCCACTTCGGCCTTCAAGAGCCGCTTTTCGTGCGTAATGGTCCGGGGGAACTTCAGCACAAAACGGAAATCGTCCGTGACTTCCTCAGCCCAACGCAGCACCGTATCTTTCGCCGGCAGGCCGTAGAAGGTGCTGTTTCCCTCCACGCAGTTGAAAACGCTCGCATACTGCCGGAGCCACTCGTCGCGACGGGCATGGCGAGTGTACAACGAACCCATCCAATGTTCACTGGCCCAGACAGGACAGCCGAGATGATATGCTGCGGTCATGACCGGTCGCTCCCAAATCGTCGGCCGGAACCCAGAAATCGAAACGGATCAGCCCAAGATGCGATAGGAACGGGCTTTGCCTCGCAGGATGAAAACGCGGATGCCGGATGCCAGTAGTCGGTAGTGGCGGAGCCGGAGGGAAGTTTGTCTTCCTCCGGACTCCGGACTTTCTCCTGCCAGTCACACCCCGTCTATCGGGAATTATCGCCTCAGGGAACGCGGCGAGAAGTAGCGAACCGTCCGAGAATCGCAAATGAATCAAACAGGAACAAGCGATGTCCGCTGAAGCACCGAATGGTGGAACGAACGTTGACGACCTTCCGTACGACACGGCCCACGCCCAGGGAGTCGGCGGATCGCTCAAAGACGAACCCGACGATTTCCAAGTCGAGGAAATCCCGGCCTACGAACCGACGGGGGAAGGGGAGCACTTGTTCCTTTGGATCGAGAAACGCGACAAATCCCACGAACAGATGACTTGGCGTGTGAGCCGCGCGCTGGGCATTCACGCCGGAGATATCGGAGCTGCGGGCGTCAAGGACCGCCGGGCCGTCACGCGGCAATACATCTCCGTGCCCGCGAAACTCGAATCCAAAGTGCCCGATATCGAAGGTGACGGAATCCGCGTGCTCCGTGCGATGCGCCATCGCAACAAGCTCAAACGCGGACATTTGCGGGGAAACCGTTTCATCATCCTGCTGCGAGGCGTTACGGCGGAGGGAGCGGCACGGGCAGCGGATCGGGTCGCAGTGATCCGGGCCAACGGCTTCCCGAATTACTTCGGCTCGCAGCGGTTCGGAACCGAGGGGAGCACGCTGTCCCTGGGTCTCGATCTTCTTTCCGGCAAGCAGACTCCGCGCGACATTGCCCCATCGCGACGCAGATTTCTTCTGCCCCTCGCGCTGTCCTCGGTGCAATCCCACCTGTTCAATGCCTATCTCGCACAGCGCATCGCCGACCAATCGGTCCGGCAGGTGCAACTGGGAGATGTGATGCTCGTGACGGCTTCGGGCGGCCGGTTCATCGTCGAGGACGTGGCACGGGAACAACAGCGAATGATCGAGCGAGAGGTGGTGATCAGCGGTCCGCTCTTCGGGCCGAACATGCTCGCGCCCTGCGGCGAGCCTGCCGCTCGCGAAGCCGCGCTGCTCGAATCCCATGGTCTGGCCACTGACGCTTTCGAACGGTTTCCTCGACTGACCTCCGGCACTCGACGGGCCCTGATCGAATACGCCATCGACTTGACCGCCGAGGCATGCACGGATGGACTGCGCGTCTGCTGCACGCTCGACAGCGGCGTCTATGCGACCTCGATGCTCCGGGAATTGCAGTAGCGAATTCGGATGGAGGAGGCCACGGATGAGCACGGATGAAAACCGAGTTTTCGACCCTTCATCCCTCTGCTCCACTCTCTTCTTTCCATCATCCACTCTCTCCGGCCGCAGGCCGGCGGCACTTTCCGCACGTGAGGGTCGCGCCTAACATGCCCGTGGAGCATCATCCAGACCCGTGTCTGTTGCCGGAGAAAAGACCAATGACGGCCGAGGAAAACAAAGACCGCGGCGAACCGCTGCCGCAAACCGACGAGCAATGGAGGGAGACGCTCACCCCGCAGCAGTATCGAGTGACGCGTCAACACGGGACCGAGCGGGCCTTTACCGGCGAGTATTGGAACTGCAAGGAGAAGGGGGTGTACACCTGCGTATGCTGCGGCGAGCCGCTATTCGATTCCGGCACGAAATACGATTCCGGGTCGGGCTGGCCGAGTTTCTGGCAGCCCGTGGACGAAAAATGCGTGGCCACACAGGAAGACCGTCAATTGCTCATGCCCCGGACGGAAATCCACTGCGCCCGCTGCGGATCGCATCTCGGGCACGTTTTCCCCGACGGACCGAAGCCGACCGGACTGCGCTATTGCGTCAATTCCGTCTCGCTTAAACTGGTCCCTGACAAACCGTGACCCGCGGGGCCCTTGCACGGATGCTGCAAGACACGGCCGCATTCGATCGCTGAACCACGTGGCAGGCGAACGGGATTCACGGACTCGGTTCCGACGGGTGTCGCGCCATGAACGGTTCGCCAGCCAACGCCGCCCGGTCACGGCGCAAGCCATCGCTGGCGCTCCGAGTGCTGTTGCTGCTGTGCGGCGGACTGGCCGGACTCCTGCTGGCCGAACTCCTGCTCCGCGTTGTCGGCGTATCCTACCCGCTCCCCTATGAGCCCGACCGGTTCTGCGGATCTCGGCTCCACCCCGGATTCACGGCTTGGTTCACCAAGGAAGGGCGCGCGCTGGTCCACATCAACAGCGCCGGGTTTCGCGACGTCGAGCACACGGTGCCGAAACCGCCGCACACCGTGCGCATAGCGGTGCTGGGCGATTCGTTCGCCGAAGCGATGCAGGTGCCGCTCGACAGGACTTTCTGGTCCGTGCTCGAACGCGAACTGTCGCTCAAGAAGACCTTCGGAACCGACCGCGTCGAGGTTCTGAACTTCGGGGTCTCTGGTTACGGCACCGCGCAGGAATTACAGGCGCTGCGCAACCACGTCTGGCCCTACTCGCCCGACATCGTCCTGCTGACCTTCCTGGCCGGCAACGATGTTCGCAACAATTCGCGCGAACTGGAACCTGACAAAGTGAGGCCGTTTTTCACACTCCGCGACGGCCAGCTGGTTCTCGACAGTTCATTCCTCGAGGACCCGGAGTTCAGGAAGGCAGGCGGCACGTGGACTCGAAACAAAGTCGCAGCAATCAACGCCTCCCGCCTCCTGCAACTGGTCAACGAGTGGAAGAACCGTGCGAGCGCCAGTTCGGCGGACGCGTCCCGGTCCGCATCAAGGGCTCATACGTCCAGCGGGGAACCCGACGCTTTTCAAGAGCATCCGACCGGCGCATGGCTCGCGGCATGGCAGGTTACGGAGCGACTCGTTTCGCAGATGCACAAGGAGTGCGACGAACACGGCGCGCGATTCTGCGTCGCGATCGTCACCGAGGACTTTCAGGTCCACCCGGATCCGTCCGAGCGTCAACGTATCATGGCAGAGCGGAAAATCACTGATCCCCATGCGGCGGACCGGCGAATCGAAGCGATCGGCCGGCGCGAGGGCTTCTCCGTGATCCGCTTGTCGGACACGATCTGTCAGTACGCCAACGCAAATCACGCCTTCGTGCACGGTTTCTCCAATACGCGATGGGGCACGGGACACTGGAACGAGTTGGGACATCGACTTGCCGGGGAGCGAATCGCCGGGGAAATTGATCAGTTCGTGCGCGGAGGCAAGAACCAGTGACCGGCGAACACATGTCATTACCATCCGGCGTGGCCGTCGTGATCCACTCGTTGTCCGGTGGCGGCGCGGAACGCACGGTTGCGCGACTGGCCAGTCACTGGGCCGGGCAAGGCCTGGACGTGACGCTGATTACGCTGGACACAGCCGACAAAGACATCTATGCGGTGCATGAACGCGTGCGGCGGGTCGGACTGGGACTGATGAGCGTATCGGCCTCGCGCTGGCAGGCCGTGCGCAACAACGCGTCGCGGGTGATGCTCCTGAGACGCGCGATCCGCGACTCGCGCGCTGGTTCGGTCGTCAGCCTCACGGAAAAAATGAACGTGACCACGCTGCTGGCCTGCGCCCGAACCCCGTTGAATGTCGTCATCTGCGAACGGACGGATCCGCGGCACCATCACATCAGCCCGTTCTGGTCCTGGTTGAGAAGAAGAACCTACCCGCGCTGCGGCGGGCTCGTCGTACAGACCGAGGGCGTTCGCACCTGGGCCAGGGCGATGGTCCGCAACCGCCCCGTCTACGTCATTCCCAACGCGGCGTGGGCCGAACCCGCTCAGCAGCTTGCTCCGCGATCGCCCGGCGGACCGCATCGCATCATCGGGCTGGGACGACTGGCCGATCATAAGGGCTTCGATCTGCTGGCCGAGGCATTCGCGCGGGTCGCACCACGGCATCCGGATTGGAATCTCGAAATCCACGGCGAAGGCGACCAGCGTCAGTTGCTCGAGCAATTCCGCGCGAAGCACGGTCTCGAAGAACGTCTCGCTCTTCCGGGCTGGAATCACAACCCGCAGGAGGCTCTTTCCCGCGGCAGTCTGTTTGTACTTCCGTCCCGCTACGAGGGATTCCCCAACGCGCTGCTCGAGGCCATGACCGTCGGCCTGCCCTGCATCAGCTTTGACTGCGAGAGCGGACCGCGCGAAATCGTGCGACACGAAGTCGACGGCCTGCTCGTGCCCGCGCAGGATGTCGACGCAATGGCCGCTGCGATGGATCGCTTGATGTCCGATCCCCAACTGCGAGACCTTCTCGGCAAGCGGGCCGCCGAGGTTCTTCAACGATTCAGCCCCGATCGGTTCTTCGGGCAATGGGACGCCGTGCTGCGGGCCGAGCCGGAATCGCACGTGGAAGCGGTCGGCCATTCATCATGACGCGATAACCGGGCGGCGCAAGACCCGACGATACCCGCGGCTCATTCTTCAACGGGCCGATTGACCCAGCAACGAAGCGGCTGCCGGTCCAGACCGGCCAGCAGATTGTCGGCTGCAATCTCGGCCATGCCGTTGCGGCTCGAGATCGTCGCGCTGGCAATATGCGGCGCGATCACGCAGTTCGGCATCGAGACGAGGGGATCGTCGATCGGAATCGGCTCGGGGTCCGTTACATCCAGCCCGGCCGCGAAAATCCAGTGTTCCCGCAAGGCGCGGGCAAGATCCGCGTGCCGATGAATCGGTCCCCGCGACGTGTTGACGAAGACCGAGGTCGGCTTCATTTTCCGAAACGCCGCTTCATCGAACATCCCGATCGTCGTGTCGTTCAGGTCCGTGTGCACGGATACGAAATCGGACTGTGCGAGCAGCGTGTCGAATTCCACGCGCTGCGCGCCGAGGAACTGTTCCGCCTTTTCGTTGGGTTGAGTATCGCAGTAGAGGACCTGCATGCCCCACCCGCCCCGGCACCGCGTGGCCATCGCGTATCCGATGCGCCCCATGCCGACGATGCCGATGGTCCTCCCTAACAGATCGACGCCGATGTGCCCCAGCGGCTCCCAGGTCTTCCAGGCATTGCCCCGCACGTAGTCCTGGCCTTCCGTGATGCGGCGGGCCGCCGCAATCAACAGCGCGAACGCCATATCCGCCGTCGCGTCGGTCAGCACGTCCGGCGTGTTGCCGACCCAGATGGTGCGGCGCGTTGCCTCGGCAATATCGATGTTGTTGTAGCCCACCGCGAAATTGCTGATCACACGCAGTTGGGGACCGGCCGCGTTCATGAATTCCGCGTCGGCCCTGTCGGTGAGCAGCGTGACGACGCCGTCGCAGCCCGCGATCTTTTCCAGCAGCACATCGCGGGGCGGCGGCAGCGGCTCCGGCCAGACTTCGGCCTCGCATTGCGCTTCGATACGATCCAGTCCCGCGGCCGGAATGCGCCGCGTGACAAATACTCTCGGTTTGCTCATCTTCGGGGCTTTCGTCTCCGCCACAGAAACCCGACCTTAATGTCCGCCACTGGCGATGGCGTGCAGCGCCTCGGCGCGGCTCAGCTTAGGCCACGCGTAGCCGTAGAACGCGATGAAGACAAAACAGATCAGCGGCACGATGAAGCCGCGCGACATGTCGTAGTGATCCGCAATCGCGCCCATGATTTTGGGCAGAAGCGCGCCGCCCACGATGCACATCACGATAAATGACGAAGCGATCTTCGCACGGTCGCCTAACCCGAAAATACCCAGCGCAAAAATTGTCGGAAAGGTAATGGACATGAAGAAAAAGCTCGCAAAAATGCACGCGACGGAAAGCCAGCCAAGCTTGAGGAAGATCAGCAGGCAGAGGGCCGCGTTGATCACGCTGTAAAGCCCGAGCATCCGGTGGGCCGACAACTTACGCAGCAGTGCCGCGCCGACGACCCGACCCGAGAGGAAGAAAAAGAACCCCACCGAGAGAAGCGTTGCGGCGAACTGGTTCGTCAGGCCAATTACGCCGTCCCGGAAGGCGAGTTCTTGGGGAAAGGCGTCCGCCAGGAGCATGCGGTTGAACCGAGCTTCGTTGCGCCCTTTCTTCTGGGCAAGCAGTTCTTTCGTGTTCGGCTGCAGCGTAACTCCCCCGAACCGTTCCGGGGTGTAAATGCTCTCCTTCGAGATGGCGCTGTTCAGGTCTTGTGTGAGCGAAATGCGGGCCGCCGCAACCGTGGCTTTGCCTTCCGTCAGGCCGGTCAAGATTGAAACCGTGGATGGAGAGAGCTTCGTGGCAAGAAACGTCGATACGGGGTCGGCCGGCGCTGTCAGCTTTTTGGCCAGCGCCGTCACGTCTTTGAAGTCCGAGTTCGTAAACGCCGTGCGAAACTCCATCCACTTGCTCCCCTCCTTCATCAGCGAGGCCGGAAGGGGCGGCGTTTCGGAAACCATGTAATTGATAAAGAAGGCGAATATCCCGCACTGCGCCGCGACGTAGAAGAACTGCGCCATCGTCGCGCCGGTGAAATGCTCGTGTGACCAGATGCTGTGAGGGGTCAAGAAGCCCGCGACACCCAGAAGCACAAGCGCGGCAAGGACAAATGCAAGGCAGGCTCCAGCCGCCAGAACTACGCCCACGGAGTTCTCGGCGGTAACCACCAAACTGGACGGGTGAGGAATGGCCGACGCCAGACCCATGAGGCCGGAACCGAGGTGGAGACCATCAAAAGTCAGCCAGAAGATAAAGACGAACACGCCGATCAGCGCCGCGGCGTTACCCAGCAGAAGAAAATAGGACAGGAAGCGGTTGACGTGCCGCACTCCGCGAGTGACCGCCGAACCATCTTTTTCTTCTTTCGCATCCATGTCTTCGCTTTTTACGTCCGGTACCGGTGCGAAGAAGAAGATGACGGCCAGCATGAGAACCGCTACGGCCACACCCGCATAGGGAATCCACAGCGTCTGTGAACCGGTGCTCCGCCCTGACTCGTCCGTACCATAAAAGAAAAAACTGCCGGCGATGGGGCCGAGAATCCAACCGACGCCGTTGCAGGATTGTGCCGCGTTGATGCGAGTCGCGCCATAGCGCGGTGACCCCAATACAGTGGTGTAAGGATTGGCCACCGTCTCCAAGAACGTAAGTCCGGACGCGACCACGCACACCCCCAGCAGAAACGCCCAGAACGCCGCGATCCTCGAGGCCTCTATGAACCAGAAACCGCCCACGGAAACCAGCAGCAAACCGGCAATGATGCCGCCCTTGTAACCTAACCGCGTCGCGAGCCAACCCGCTGGAATGGCCATCAGAAAATAGCCCATCCAGTGCGCGAACTGCACCCACGCCGATTGCGACAGGCTCAGCTTCAGCTCCTCCTGGAAGTGCTTGTCCATCACGTCAATCATGCCATTGCAGAAGCCCCACAGGAGAAACAGGGAACTGACGAGGCAGAAGGTGAAGAAAACGTTTCGTCCATCGGGCAGGACGAACATGCCTTGTTGTTTGTCGTTGTTCATGGCGAAGCGGTTCCTGATCGGAAAAATCTCTTCCGCAGCAGCGAAGAGAGGCGGGCCGGGGTGAACATCAGCGACTCAGGCGGGGCAGGCCGGGCCGTGAGCTCGACCTCCCCGCGCCGGGTTCGTATCTACTTCTTCAACGCGGCCTTGATCTCATCCAGCGACACACCCAGCGTCCCCTTCGCGATTCCATCCAGCACGGACTCCGGACCGGTCAGATGGATCGTGCGATGCACGTGCGAAAGGCTTTTCCCCGGCTCAAGAGCGGCCGCGGGCGAGGACGACTCGAGTTCGTAGAACGGACCAAGCGGCTTGGCGCCGGGGGCCGGCGGGCCGTCGTTATAGCTGTTGGCCGCATCGCCGCCGTACGGATTGTCCTGCAGCTTCCAGAGCGAGTTCACGTAGTCCGTCACACCCTCCGGTTGCGTGAACTGCACGATCGTCAGCACATGATGGTCAGCGTCATAGCTGCCCAGCACGGCCTTGCTGCGTTTCGGACTGATCCCGATCTTGCTGCGATATTTGCCGTCCGCCGCAAAGAACATCACGTCGTCCTTAACAACGAGTCGCTCCGGCGGAATGCTGCCAAAATAGTCCGACGTCACCTTGACGCCGAGTTCGCTCTCCGCGCCCGCCTTGATCGGCACGACGATCGTGGTCGACGGGGACGGATTGAACATCCCGAGAATCCAGACCGAAAGCAGGCCGGTATCCTTCTTCCACGCTTCCTTGCCGGCATTCGTAATCTGGTTGTCGGTCTCGTACGCCACCACGCGCACGTCTTTGGATGCCTTGGCATGCAGGTGCTCCCAGGCGGCCGCCGAGTCCAGCAACCGGACTTCGCGATTGACCGCGACGTCGAACTGCGTGCCCGAGTAGTTGGTCAACGAGAACTTCGCACCGAACACCGCCTTGTCTTTCGATTGACGCACCACCTCGAACGGCAAAGTGTCGATCACCGCCGGCGTCTGCCAATCCGCGAACTCGAATTTCGCGCCCTTGGCAAAGAAGATCGAGAACTGACCTCCCTCCGGACCCATCCAGAATCGATCTTCGCCGCCAAACACGTTGATGTGCGGCTGAATCTTCTTGGAAGCGATCGTTTCGCGATTGATCCAGCCGAAACTCAGGCCCTTATCGCCCTCGGCCGTGCTGGTCATGACCCGCCCCTGCCAGGCTGGCGACACGGCGACTTTCGCCTGTCCCTTGCTGTCGCTCAACACGATCAGACTGGTGTATTCCTTCAAGAAAGCCGTATCTTCGCCGAAATTGCCCGCACGCAACTGGCAATCCCAGGCGACGGCCGACATCAGCAACGCAACGGGACCGACAAGAAAATTGAGTTTCATGGCGCTGAACCTGTGGCTCCACGAACGGTTATGGTGCAGGCGACAACGGGACGACGAATTCGGCAACCCGCTCCCGACAGGCGGGAACCAACATAATGTGCACATGCGATCGGGCAACGTCAACTGACTTGGCCCATTTATCGCAACCGTCCCGCCCGTCGGAAACACGGGCCAAACCGTTGAGAACGCCGCGACATTTCCTGTCCATCAAGCGGATCACTTGTCGGACGGCAGATGCGGACCGACCCAGACCCCGCCGCCGAACGTGGTGATGTAGAGTTTCCGATGATCGACGGGGTGAAAGTTGATGCTCTGCACATTCTTGAACGGGAAACCGGTGCGGTGATTCCACTTGTTGCCGCCGTCCAGGCTGTACCAGAGACCGTGTGAACTGCTGCCGCTGTAAACCAGTTGCGGATCACCAGGACTGATCGCCACGGACATGAAGTGGTCGTAACTATCGCCTCCGGACTTCGCGACGTCCGCATCGGTCAAGACATGCCGCCACGTGCGGCCCGCGTCCAGCGTCCTATACACGCCGCCCTGCTGCTTGCCGGGCGACGTGGCGGCGGTCATGAAGATACGATTCTCGTCGGCCGGATCGATTACAAGATTCGTAGGCCACACGAGGCGGATGCCCTCCGTGATGTCCTTCCAGCTCTCACCGCCATCGGTTGACTTCCAGATCCCCCCGGGCACCCGGAAGTCGCGCTGTCCCTCGCGGCACGCGGTGATCAGACAATAGAGGTTGCCGCTGACCGGATGCCGCCGGATGCGGTAGACATGCAGATTACCGGCATTGCCGAGACCCTCGGACTTCTTGGTCCACGTCTTGCCGCCGTCCGTGGACTTGAACACGCCCTCTCCGAAAATCGTCGTGTAAAGGACCCGCGCGTCTCTGGGACTGCCCGGGTCGAGACAGATATCCGTGCACGGCTTCAACGGCAGTCCCGTTCCCGGCACTTTCCAAGTGACCGCGCTGTCGTCGGAGATGCACACTCCGCCGACGTGCGAGTCGTTCTTCGGATCGTTCGGTGAAATGTGCGTCCAATGCGGAATGTCGTGCCGGTTGCTGCACGCAGCGTAGATTCGCCCCTTCACATCGGGATCAAAAACAAGACTGTAGAAGGTGTTGACCCAGGGGCTGCCCTTGCCCGACCAGATCCACGTCTTGCCGTTGTCGGCGGTGCGGGCCAGTCCGATGTCCGTATACGCAATGATCTCGCGGCTCTTGTCGAACGGATCGAAGTAGTAACCCCAACAGCTCGTGACTTCCAGACCGGTCGAGCGGAAGCGAACGCCCGGATCCCCGGGCTTCACGCCCACGGTCTCGTTCATGCAGGGACGCCATGTCCTGCCGCCGTCGCGAGTGATGTAGAAATCGCCTTGCGTGGTGAGCATCGCGAGATTCGGATCCGTCAGGCTGGCGTAGAATCCGTTCGGCGAAATGTAGTAACCCCAGTGCAGCAGCGTCTGGACCCAGGACGGCTCGACGTTCGAGTCGTCGCCTCCCATCCTGAAGCAACTGCCCCACGTGTCGCCGCCATCTAACGAGGACCAGACGTTGCGGCACCATCCTCCGCCGTTCTGAGCCGCATAGACGATTCGCGTTTGACCGGATGCCATCGCCAGGATTCGCTGGTCGTCGTACTTGTTCAATACGACCTGCCACGATTTGCCTTCGTCCCGCGAACGGATGATGCCGACGTTCCAGACGCTCGCAAAAAGCACGCTTCCCGCCGCGTCTTTGCCGCCCGTGAAACCGAACACACCGTTGTCGCCCAGCAGTGCAACCTGTGCCGCTGCCCAGGTCCTGCCCCGGTCGCCGCTGGTTTGAAACGTGTTCTCGCCGCTGAAAGTGAACAGCCGATCGCCGAAAGCGACGATGCCTTTCGCGGGGCTTCCAAGCACCTGCGCAAAACTCTTTCCGTCGTTCTCGGTGCGATACAGTCCGTTCGAAGTGGAGACCAGCAGGACGTCGGGCTTGCCAGGCAACGCGGATAAACTGGAAATCTGACTTTCGCCCCAGGGGAACTTGTCCGTAACGCTGCGCCAGGTCTTGGCCTTGTCGTCGCTCATTCGCAATTCCGAGCCGCGATTCCAGTAGATCCTGTTGGGAAAGAACGCGGGAAATGCCGATTGCGAGTTGTCGCTCATCTGCAGGCAGTGAATTAACTCCCAAGACCTGCCGCCGTCCAGCGAGCGGTACGAGCCGCTCATGTCGCAGGCCACCAGCATCAAGTTGGGATCAAAGGGCGAGACCGATGGAACGAACATCCCGCCCGCACCGCCAAGTCCACGAACTTTAAACTCGCCGCCCGGCGCATTGCGGTCAACGTTTTCAGCAGCAGTTGCAGCGTGCACCATCGCGCACAACGAGATCACCAACGCAGCAGTTCGAATCATGGCGACTCTCCCGATCTTCTGGAATTCAAGTTCTCTCTCACGGAGACACGGGAAACACGGAGGGACTTCGCGCCAAACAGCATGGGGCAAAAAAGTCCGGAGTCGCGTGGCGACGGCATGAAGGTAGACGTGGGTTTCAACCCGCGGCGGACTGCCCGGGTTTTTCCGATTACCGGCATCGCATTTTCATCCTGCGTAGTGAAGCCCCTTCATGTCAACTCCGTGAGATATTCTCTCCACGATGCCGAGTATATCGCCACGCCGCCGGACGCTTCAGCGAGGCGCCGGTGGCGGCGTCCGGAGCCAGGCGAGATTGAAAGCGTAATGTTGCTTGGACGAGATCAAGTGAATCACTCCGTCAATGCTCTGGCAGATCGATAGGTATCCGCGAGGCTCAGCCGATATGGCACTCATCGTGAACTTCCCCGTGTTACCGCCGCCGTCAACCTCGTGGGACGGACCGTCATCGGTAATAAGCCGCCTGATCTCCCAGGACTTGCCTTCGTCAATCGACAGCGCGGCAAAGAGCCCCGAACCGACGCGTTGCATGCCTGCCGCGTCCAGGAATCGAACCTCGCTGCCGAAGGAACAGAACAGAATAGGACCTTCGCGAAGGCGAATAAGTACCGGTCGCTGACCGCCGCCGACCGGCGGAAACGGACTCGCCGAGTAGGTCCAGTTTTCTCCCAGGTCGCTCGAAGTGCTTTGAGGCATCCGTCCGTCGATGTTATTGCCGCGACCGAGTGCCAGCAGACTTCCATCCGTCAGTTGCACGAACGTCGCATGGATTCCGGCGATCCACGCTCCCTTTGCCCCCGCAGAGAAATCGGGCTTCGCGCGCCCTTCGCCCGGGTCCACCCACGTACGCCCCTCGTCGCGACTTACCAGCACGGCCGATCCGCCCTCCCCCTCGGTCACCGCGTCGCAAGGAACGAGAATCGCTCCCTCCCTTGTGCGAATGACGGATTCGATGGGCATGTGATGCAGGCCATGCTCGGGCATGATCAGGCGCGCCTTCGACCAGGTTGCCCCGTGATCCGATGATGTCCGCATAATGGTCGCCAGGCTTCCCCACGTCGCCGCCGCGGAAAGTCCGTTGAAGTGATAGAGCATGCCTTTGTCATCGATCCACAACGCCGATGCGTGATCGTTTCGATCCGGTGCATCCCAAAACGGCGAAGCAACCTGCCATTGGTTCTGGCCGAAAGGCAATCGGCTGGCGACGATCCCCAGTTCACGGCCGGGTTCGGTCTTGCACGTGTACCAAATGGCCAGCAGGTCTCCGTTGGCGCAATTCACGATCGCCGGGCAATGATTGTGCCGATTGAACACGGGGCAATCTTCGCCCGGAGGTTGATTCACATACTGGCGAGGTCCCTCGAAATAGGGCCTTCCGGAATCCACGCCGCGGGCCGCAGGGACAGGAATCTCTTGCATGACATTTCGAGCGTTGAGGGACGCCGGCAAGTTCTGCAGCGGAATCGTCGCCGGCAATTCCGCCAATGCGATGCGAAAGCCGATCAGCCAACTCTTGTCGTCGGGCAGCGTGCCGCTCCGATTCGCCGAGCGCAGGAATTCCGGTGTGGTCGAGTGGCTGCCGCCCCGCGTGACGCGGAAGTCCCCGTCAGTTGGTCCGACCGGATCTGCCTGCTTACCCGCGGCGTACGGCCCGAACCAATCCAGGCACCACTCTTCGACATTGCCATGCATGTCGTGCAGACCCCAAGCGTTCGCCGGTTCCCTTCCGACATGCAGCGGCACAACGTCCTTGCCGGTCCGCTCGGCCGGAAACCAACTGATCCCGGGATTCCGGAGAAACGGCTCGGGCAACGTATCGCCCGTGTTGTACTTCGTCGCCGTACCGGCCCGACAGGCATATTCCCACTCGGCCTCGGTCGGCAACCGATACGCCTTGCCTTCCTTTCCACTCAACCAATTGCAGAAAGCCACGGCTTGATTCCAGGACACGAAAACCGCCGCTTCGTCGTCGTCCTTCGAGAACCCCAACTTGCCACGCAGTCGCCTGTGGCTCGGATCAAACTGCTCGTACTGCGAGTTGGTCACTTCGGTCGCGCCAAGCAGGAATGCCCCGCTCAGCGTGACCGCATGCTCTGGCCTTTCGTCCCAGTCGCCATCGGCGGATCCCATCACGAATGATCCGGAGGGAATGCGGACCATGTGCATGCCGAGCGAATTGGTGAACGAATCTTCACTCAATCCGCGATGCTGAGGCCATGCGAAAATTACTGCCAGCAGGCAAACCGAGAGGATGCAGTTTTTCATCGCGAGTCCTGTCCTTTCCGACATTTCGACTCGACTAACACGCTTTGCGGCGGCCGGCCGAAAACCCTTGTCTAACCAGCCCGGCAGCATAGCATTGGTTAGTTGGCGAGTCGAAAAAGACCGTCGCGCCCCAGTCGGCGCGACTCGAATCCACTCATGCGAAAGGAGACTCCAGTATGTCGCGCATATTCCGTACGCTGCTGATTGGTTCGATCGTGGCTTCGACTCTGCTGTTCGTCGCACCATCTACAAGCGAAGCCAGGGGCCGGGCCAGAGTCGTCCCCGGCGTCCGGTATTACCGGTACAGCCGACCGTATTACCGACCGTACACCGCTCCGTACTACCGTCCGTACTACCGTGCCTATCCGTACGGCTACCGATACGGGTATCCCGGATATGGACTGTATTATGGCTGGCCCGGACCTTACTCTTACGGATTCGGCTACTACGGCGGAGGACTCGGTATCGGATCGTTTGGATTCGGAATCTACTAGGATCGGCGATTACTGAGTCGCCGCAGTATTTGCAGGGTGTGTCAAGCTCGCCGGCACAAGCCGTCTGTTATGCAAGACATCAGCGGCGAACGCGGGCACACCCCACGGCAACCTCCCCATCCGCGGCCTCCCGCCTACGGAAACAGCACCATGAGGCTGTCGGCAAACAGCTTCATGCCAAGCGGATTGGGATGGTTGATTGTGTTCATATTCAGCGTGTTGTACGGGATGCCCTGCCGCCAGAGGCGTCCCCAGCGGAGCGAAGCGTCGCCCAGCGCGACTTTGTGACTCGCGGCAAATTGACGCACACCGGCCACGTAAGGGCGCGGGTCTGAATCGATATCACGCTGAGCGGTCAACCCCATCCAGTCCGGCCGGACATAATGCGGAGTGAGGATAATCCACTCGGCTCCGATCGCGGTGAAATCGGCAAGGAACTTGCTGTATCGCTCCTCGACCTGCTCCGGCGTCAGTCCCGCATCGTTGACGAACTCTGAGACGACAAGGTCGGGTTTCACGCCGAGGACCTTCTCCTGGTAGTTGTGAGGGCTTCCCGGCGGCTCGGCCAGATACGAGGCCGTCGAACGCCCGCCCCAGGCCTCGGTCAGCAGTTCGATCTTAGCCTGCGGAAACTGCGTTTGCAGTCGCTCGACGAACTGAGCCTGCCAGCGATTGTGATCGGAATCGGGCACAAAAGTGCCCACCGTAACACTGTCGCCCCACGCCAGAATCCGCACCGGACTTCCGGAGCGGAGCTTCGCCAGCGTCTTGGGCAGCAATCGCTCCGCGACGGATGGTGATGACTTAGGCTGTTCGGGATAAGCCGCTTCGAGGATCGGGAACAGATTCTGTGCCTCGAGCTTCGCCATGCGGCCCGATAGATACACGTTGGCCAGTCGTCGCTCGCCGTCTTTCAGCGTTGGCGGTTCGGGCAGCGACACGTGCGGCTTGCCTTGCCTCAACTCGATCTTACCCGCACCGGTCAGCACAATCGAATCCAGCCGCATGGCCGCGTAACGATAGTCGATATACACGGCCTGATTCTCTCCGAGCGAACCGCCCGCCACGCGGCCGATCGTGCCCCAATCCGGATCGACCTGGTAGTCCTTTCCCTGCTCAAGCCGCCGAGCATCCGCTTGAGTCGCGGTGCGGACAACCACGCTGGCCGGATCGAGCATTCCGAAACTGGTGCACTCCTGGGCCACAACGCCGCGCAGCGCCGCTCCTTTGATCCAGCCTGCGGTCCCTGGATTGAACAACGGCAACTGATCGTGCTTCTCGGCCTTGACCGTGAATTCGTTCGGCGGCGCAACATCGAGTGTAACAGCCTCCGCCTGTCCGCCCGACGAAACCTGCACTTGCCAGTCGCCCGCCAGTTTCAGAGTAGGCGGCGACTGCTCCGCCGCTGAAACCGAGGCCGGAACGCAAACGAGGACCAAGCCGCACGCACGCACCAATGCCGATAGGTTCTTGCTCATGACTTCGAAGTACCGCATCAAGAGAAATAGGGGTGACTGTGGGATTCTGCCGCAGGCGGGTAGCATCAAACCGTAGTTGTTCACGGGGTGGGCACGCTCGCCTTCCATAGCCGAAGGCGACAGGAGAACTTCCGTCCCGAAGGGACAGCTCTATCAAAGCCCGGGGTGGAGATAAGGCGAGTTTTACGAGCCTTGGCGCAACCCCGGGACGTAAAGCCCACATTTCCATACTGGAGTCCTGAAGGGACGGCGCTAGGGCCGCCACGTTGTGGCTACCTTTCGATTGGTTCGTTTACCCTGGGCGGCGACTACGCTCGCGATGCTCGCGATGTCTTGCCCAGGGCTTTGACAGGGCCGTCGCTTCGCGACCGAGTTTCCATCACTCAATTGGTTTCGACCGCACTCAAGCCTCGAAAACCGGTCCATTCCATGAACAGTTACCATCAAACGACTCACAACTTAACCAATCACCAACGAAACGGACAGATCCGAACACAGAGCCGCGAGTCCGCTTTACGCCGCGAAGGCTTGCCTTCCCAGATCCACCGTGAGGATCGCATGGAATACCATGGATACTCACGAACGGAGATCTTGCACCTTTCCGCTCCCAATCGCCGCGACAAAGGACCCTGCAACATGTTCGATACACGATTGACCGTGTTGACCATTTTGCTGCTCGCAGCTTCGCTGCTGCCGGCCGCCGAATCGCTGCGAGTGATGCGAGGGGAAGGCTCGGTGGAAATCGACAACGGTCTGGTGAAAGGCCGCTTCACCAGAGATGCCGAGGGTGTGAAGCAGGAGTACTTCGCGTCCCGGGAAAACCAATGGGTGCTGCTCGCCGAAGGGTATCGGAGCACGAACCAGAGTTCATTTGCATCGCGATACGATACGTCGGCGGATCCGGCCCATCGCTTTGTGGTCACGTCGGCGCTGCAGAGTATCGGCCGAGTCGAAGAGAATCCCGATTCCGTCCGAGTCGTTCTCGAAGGCAAGAGCAGCGGGACGGTGATCGCACAAACCGTGGAACTGCGACGCGGCCAGCGATACCTGCACATCGAGGTCAAGGCATCGCTTGACGGCACGCCGCCGCAACTCGACTATCTGCTGCTTCCGTTGATGGCGACGATCGACGGGAAGCCGGACGCGGTCCACGCTCCCACATACAAACCGACCGCCGACAGTGTAATCGGCGATCGCATCTTCTTTGCCCCGGCGCTCTATGTGCAACAGGACGAGCGATTCGTTGCGCTGCTGCCCGACGTAGACATCATCAACGCGGACGTCGTCTTTGCCAAAGATGCGAGACAGCATCCCGATACAAACGCGTTTCCCGTTCCCGTCGATCCGACCCGAGTGTCGATGCCCACGGCGCTGGATCTCGAGTTGCCGTCCGCGCCGACTCAGCAGCCAATCCTCGCGTACGGCATGATGGACACGATCGTGCATCAGCACGTGTGGTTCCAACACACGGTTTCACCCGGGTCGATGGTCCGTGAACTCTCTCGTAGCGAAGTCCGAATCGGAGCGGACCTGCTGCTCAGTTCCAACGAACCAAGTCATCGCGGCTATCAATTGGCGGCACGGCACCTCTGGGAACGCTATGGCAGCGGACACTTTCATCAGCCCAAGCCGCAGGCCATGCCCAATGCCGAATACGCACGCGTCTGCTTTCCCGCCAACCTCGAATACCAGGGCTACGACGTGGCGGGCCAGCAGTTGAGCCACCGTCACCTGCCGGACCGCCCCGACATGCGAGCCTGGCAGCAATGGGAAGTTGACGGCTTCAAAGTGGGAGGCTTGCGACTGTACGCGCCTCAGTGGTTTCACCTGATCGCCAACCTCGGTTGGTGGAACAACGCCTGCGACGCCGCGGGCTTCTATTACTGGGGCACGCAACTGCACGACGACGATCTGCTCGACAAGGCGCGGCGCATGGTAAACCTGACGCTGTCGGCGCCCCAGAACCAAGGCCTGTTCCCGGCCGTGTATGACCTGCAGGGCAAACGCTGGCTGCGAAGCCTGTGGAATCCGCCGTTAAAGGACTACGATCCGTCGCATGCCGCGGCATACTGGGACTGGAACAGCGGCGGCGCATACCAGACCGCTGCCGCGAGCGTAACGGCCGGCTATCTGCTGCAGTACCGCCGCAACTGCGAGGACGATCCGCGGATCGTTCCTTACGTCCGGCGCTACGGCGATTTTCTCCTGGCTAACATGCCGTCCAACGGATGCGTGCCGGGTTGGTTCACTGAGGACCTGAAGCCGCTTCCGAGCATGAAGTGGAACGCCGATGGGGGAGCTCATGCGTGGGTGCTCAGCGAACTGTATCTCGCCACGGGGGAACAGAAGTATCTCGACGGCGCGCGCAAAGCGGCCGGGTTCCTGCTTGACGAAGTCCTGCCGCGGCAGCGATGGTGCGACTTCGAAGCGTTCTATTCCTGCGCCATCAAGCCCGAGACCTTTTTCGACCAGCGCACGGACCAGGGACCGTGCAACACGATGGCCATGTCATGGGCGCTGCAGGGATTCCTCTCGCTGCACGAGGCGACTCAAGACCAGCGCTACCTCGAAGGCGCCGAGGCGACGGCTGATTTCGCTGCGATGTTCCAGGCTGTCTGGGCGCCGCACTACGTCGTCACGGCGTATCCGTTCGGTGGCATGTCGTCGCAATTGGGCGATTCCGAATGGCTTGATCAGCGGGCCCATCGTTTCGCGGAGCCCTTTGTGCGGATCGGTTTGCTCGCCGCGCGGCAGGATCTTGTCGAGCGAGGAATCGCAGCCGCGCGCTCGTCGCTGACGCTGGCCAACCATCCGCGCCATCAGTCCAACGGAATCTATACGCACACCGACTTTCCCGTCGGCCTCGGCCCTGAAAACGTCGATCACGAAGGTTTTCCACAGCGTCCGCTCAGCTCGGGTCCCAGTTGGAACAGCATCGGCGGAATGACCGGCATCGCACACGTGATGCGCCGATTAGGCGGCGCCTACATCGATGTCGAGAAACACCTGGCGGTCGGAGTCGACGGAGTCGATGTCGTTTCCGTTCAGCGACAGGACGAAACGCTTCACATCAAGCTCAAGAACCAACTCGCGACTCTTGCCGCTCCATACAGCGATCCATACTCGATCGAATTGCGGATCGCCGGCCTGCCGGCAGGCAAACATACGCTGCGCATCAACGACCAACCGCAGCAACAAGTCGAATCGGATGGATCAACAACTTGCACGGTGCGAGTCAACGTCAGCGGTCCCGATTGATATGGGCACTTCTGCGCGCTGCAGGAACATACGATGCGAACCTCGAATTCACGCACACAGAACGTGTTTCACAGTTCATTCACCCCTTGGGGAGAACCGGATCGGCAGTGCCGTAGAGCGGGCACCGCTACTCTACGGACGATATCGTGTCCAACCCTCCCGCGTTGCAGGAGAGCGAATTGGTTTTCTCAAACGGGTTCTCTGAAACGAGATTCACGCACCTCGACCGTCGCGTCCTGCAACATGCCCGTGCCCTTAAACTGCGCACGGTTTCTTCGCTGCGGAATTCGATTCTCCAGACAACGTGGACGGAAAACCTTTGAACGCATAGTGTCCCTCCTGCTACTGCTCGGGATTACGGCTGCCCAGGCGCAGGACAAGGGCAATGCGGAAATCGCTTCGAAACTCAATGCTGCAGTTAATACGAAGGAGTGGATCTCGCCTTCCACTCCGCCCGTAGCGCAGGCCAGCTACGCCGGCACCCGCTACGAAGCGTTGGTGCCCGACACGCTGGACCTGGCGGAAATGGCGAAGCTGGCGATTCACGGCCTCACGGGACCGCTCGATCCGGCGGACGATTATTCGCTCTACTGGATCGTCGGCTATCGCAACAACCCGCCGGTCATGCGCAAGGAGGATTACCCGCACCTCCAGACCAAGTTCATGGAGGCATTGCCACTGATGCGACTCATGACCGGAAGCAATTTGAACGAGCAGGTGGACCGGACCTGGATGGACTGCCTGGCAAAGAGCCTGGGCCCGGACGGACTGGTTTATCGTTCCCGCAAGCCGGGCGAGCCGTGGACCGCGTTGCCGATCCTGGGACAAGGGCGTTCGATCAGCGTGATGACGCTGCGCTGGCTGCGCGACAAGGACCCGGTGTGGAAGGAACGCATCGAAAAGGCGATTGGACGACTCCGCGAACTGGTTGTCGAGCGGGGGGATGCGGCCGCGTTCAACATGGAGAACTTTCCGCTCGGCTACATCGCCCAGCCGTCGTTGCCCGAGTTGAAAACCGTGCAGGCCAACGAAATAACCGCCCGCCTGATTCAGCCTCTGGGACACTACTACGCCGCAACGGGCTACGCGCCGGCAAAGGAACTCGGCGATAGGCTCGTGCGATCGATACTGGCTCATTCGCAGTACTGGGGACCGGAGGGCGAGTGGCTCAAAGACCAACTCAATCCGGCTCAGTATCCCGGTCGTGAAGCCGACATTCACACGGGACTTCACAGCCACGTCTTGCTGTACATGGCCGACTATGCCGCGCGGACGAAAAATGCGGATCTGTTGAATTATTGCCGCAAGAGCTACGCCTGGGCAAAGCGGCATAACAGCGAGTTGCCGGGGCAATGTGAAACCGCGACCAGGATCGGGTTCTGGGTCGAGTACCAGAATCCCTATTATCCGACCGCGGAGACCTGCGGCGTCGCCGACATGATTGCCGTGGCCATCATGCTGTCCCGATCGCATGCTGAGGACTGCTGGGACGACGCAGATCGCTGGCTGCGAAATCACTTCGCCGAATGCCAGATGCGATCTGCGGACTGGGTGTCTCGCCTGCAGTCCGGATCGTGGCCTCGCAAGGCGGAAGCGAACGAGACAATCGACAGCGTCGCGCAAAGAAACGTCGGTGCATTCTTCGGCTGGCCAAGCGCCAACGACGGATGCCCGTCCGGCGGCGGACACATGCACTGCTGCACCGGAAACGCATCCCGGACTCTCTACTATGTCTGGGAGAGCATGCTCGAATGTACCGACGGAAAGTTGCGAGTGAACCTGCTGTTAAACCGCGCTTCCCGCTGGGCCGACATCGACAGCCACATTCCCTATAGCGGTCAGGTCGATGTAAGAGTCAAGCAACCGTTGGCCGAGGTGATTCTGCGAGTGCCTGAGTGGATCGCGACAGGCAGTCCGCAGATCAGCGCCGCGCGGGGCGACTCTCCCATCAGCGTTGTCTGGCAGGGTCGATACGTATCACTTGGCGCCGCACAGCAGGGTGACGTCCTTCGCCTCAATTTCCCGCTCGGCGAACGGACGATCACTCGGCGCGTTTACGGTGCGCCTGTCGAGACGGTGATCGGCGGAGTGGTCTATCAGTCGCTCACGTTTCGAGGCAACGAAGTGGTGGAGATCGACCCGCCGGGACAGCACTATCCGTTCTACCAGCGCAGCCACCTGCGCGGAGAAACCCGCTATCGCAAGGTCAACCGTTTTGTGGCGGACGAGACGATCGCCTGGTGACGAGGGAACTCCCCAACCCGCCTCGTGGCCACGCAGTTCCGATCGACTTCAAGCCGGAGAGCGGTATGACGGATCGGACTTCATGGTCGCTTTTTGCTCCGCTAAGAGCCCGTCCAGTGTTTTGTCGAATCGACTTTTCGCGGCTCGAAAAGCGACCATGCGTCGCACGTCTAGCTTACTTGTGCACGGGAGGCTCTTCCCGGCTGGACTGCGACGGACGCCGGTCGCCCAATTCGACCAGGACGTTGGCTGCCGCCGGCAGAAGGTCCACGCGGGCTCCGGAAGCAAGCAATTTCTCGGTCTCCATCACCTCGATCACAGCCTGCAGGATTTCCGGATCGTCGCGCCCGATGGCATTGAGAGCCGCGCCGACGACCGCAGGCCGCGTGGCTGTGGCAAGCGCCATCGTCTGCGAGACATTCTTGGCGGTCTCGCTCTTGATCAGTCCCACTCGGTTCTCGCCGTCCTGCTTCATGGCGCTGGTGACCTGGACCAGACGCTTCACCACCTTTTCCGTGATGTTGGTCACCATCTGCTTGTCGGTAAACGCCACCTTGCGAATGTACACGGACCCGAGGCGATATCCCCATTTCTCCGAGAGCGGAGACACTGCCTGCCGCACCGTCCGACTGAGGCTGTGCCGGTCCTCCAGCATCTTGTCCATCTCCAGGTTGCTCAGCGTGGAGATGGTTGAGCTGGCCACGTTGGCCTCCAGCGACCCTTCGGGATTTGCGTTCATGAACAAATAGGCCACCGGGTCATTCACCTGCATCTCGTACCAGATGCCGACGCCCATCGGTGTTCCTTCCTCCGAGTTCACCATCTGGTTGCGGAGGTAATACTGGCGCAGGGCCGTCTTGACCGTGTACCGCTTGCCGAAAAACGGAATCAGCAAGGACTGCGGACCGAACGCCAACGGCGGGAACTGCAGTCCAGGTTCGTCGATCGTTCCGATTACTTTGCCGAACAGCGTGAAGACCTGCGCCTCGCATTCGCGCACCACGGCATAAACACAGAAGCCGCGGGCGATTGCCAGACATATCGGTATGAACAACAGGCCGAATACTGCCGCTACGATTGTTCCAGGACCCATTAGTTATTCTCTTCGTTGTAGTAGTTTGCGGGAGAATACTGATCGCCTCGCCGATCACCGTCGCCGGCCATCGGCTCTCTTATCTGCCGTTGTCATTTAGCGACTTCGACTATGCGCTGAGTTCTCGCCAGCAACGGGATTCGCATGTTCCGCAGGTAGGCCTTTAACGCGTCGGAACCGCCCTCGGCCTTGATGCGGGCGAGCGTCGTGGCCAATTCCGCAAGCGGCGCTACTTCGGCCTGTGCGTTGTTTCGCGCGATCTCCACTGCCCGCTTGCTCATCGTGATCTGCTGCTCGGCATCCGCACGCGCCGTGCTGATGTCCGCCGCGACCTGATTGCGCGTGCTGTTGATCGCGGACAAAGCCCGATCCACATCGGGCGGCGGATCTATGCTCGTGATCAGCGCCGCGTCCATTTCGATTCCGTAGCGTCCCGAAGTGGAACGGCACTGTTCTTCCATATACATATTCAGGAGAGGCAGGTTCTTCCGCAGATCGTTGATCGATACGCCTTCGGACAACTCGACCACGGCCGTTTCCTCCTCCTTTTTCGCCGTCGAACTCTCTGCGTCGCCCGCGTTCGCAGCCGCCGAGTTCGCGAGTTTCTGCCCCTTGGGATCGACGAATGTCGCGATGCGTTCTCGCAATACCGAGATGAAATAGCCCATTACGTGTTCGAGCGGACTGGCCACGCCGAACAGGTAGGCATACAGGTTTTCTTCGCTGACCCGGAACCGCAGCTGACCGTTGACACCGGTCGTCAGATTGTCTTTGGTTACGGCTTCGACCGTATCCTGCCGCTTGGTCGGGTCCCAGGTCACGTCCACGGCCTGCGTCGAAACGCGAACTCTGTGCACGGTCTGCCACGGCCATTTGAAGTAGGGCCCGCCGGGCTTGACGACTTGGACCTTGGGATAGTGGTAGCGCTGAATTTCGTCCGACGTCATTCGTGGGTCTTTCGCCTCGCCCCCCGGCATTCGCTCGGCGCGCCCGAAGGAGGTTACCACAGCCCGCTGATCAGGCCGGACCGTGTACAACCCAGTCACGATCACGCGAAATACCGCGTACACGAAGACGCCAGCGAAGAAAGCAAATGCAATTCCACCCACGGAAACGTTCCTGTAAAGACGGGAATCGAACAGCGGAACGAACGCGACACCGTGCCTAACAATTAAATAACATCCTGCAGGGAAGAGCCCCCGTTCAGACAGCGGTTAACCAATTCTAGCACGGATCGGCCTTTATCTCGAAGATTTTGATGCTGTGCATCCAAGACTCTGCCGGTATTCGCCGCCGACGCGTCGAAATTGGCTGGTTATTCGCCCGCGACCACGTCAAACACCGCATCGCGATAACGATCGCAGCGAAGATCCCGACGGCAGGGCATACTCCCAGAAAACGCTGCGCGGAAACGCAACACCTGTGGGAGCCTTCACTTACCCACTGCTTCCCGCTCTCTTCCCTACTTCTTCTTGAGAGCGTCGAGATACTCCTGCCAGAGGGAGTCGAGGTCTTTTCCGACCAGATCGCGCCAGATCGAATCGCGATAACGCCCTTCGCGCAACGCCGCATTGAGCTTCTCGACCAGCTCCGGATCGTGGCGTTCCGTCGCATAGTCGAGCAGCGCGGCCGCGGTACGGTAGCCGTCGGTATACCGGGCTCGAGACGGATCCGGTCGAGGACGCGCTGATGCCGGCTCGAACTTGAACCAGCGGACGTAATCTGCGATTCCTTCCACCAGCCATCCGGGCCTCTGGCCACCGCCCCTCGCGCCGCGATAACGCTGTACGACATGCGCCAGTTCATGAATGACGGCGCCTGTCGCTTCGCCATCCAGATTCCGCTCGAACCATGGCCCCGCGCAGGCCACGCGAGTCCCGACGGTCCCGGCAACACCTTCCATGTCTTTCTTGAAGGTCACGGTGAGGCTTCGCGGCGGCACGTACCCGTCACTGGCCAGCATCTCGGCGATGATCGGATACCATTTCTCACACGCCGGCCGCAGCTTGCCGTCAATCCATGGTTTCAACTGCGGCATTTCGTCGGAGTTGATCGTGATGGCGACCTTGCGAGGATCGAAAGGCACCGCTGCATGCTGCTTGCCATCCTCGACATCTATTTCGCTGTAGAACGTATTGCCGAAGATGTCGCCCGGATTGACCGGCGAAATATCGAACAGCAAATAGCGATACGACCCGATGGACGTCCCGCCAGCGCGGGCGATGCTCGCGCCATACTGGCCGCCCGGCTTTTCCCCCTCGGTTCGAGTGTCCACCGCGGCGATGAACTTCCAACCGGCGCGTTCCGGATTCTCATCGAGCGTAACGTCCGGCTTCGGATCGAGCGGCATCTTGTCGCGCGCAAACACCTTGTAAACCTGCGGCCCGCGCCCTCCGGCATGCCACGAATAACTGGAGATCCGGAGGATCGGAGTTTCTTCTCCGAGATCCATAACGACGCGCCCGCCTTTGTTCCCAACACCGAGGAAGAAGTTCGAGCCCGGTTCATCGCGATTAGCTGGGAGCTTGCCGTCCACCAGCGCGAAGACCTCGGCCCCCGCCGGATCTTCTTCACCACGCGAGAGCATCACCTGCGCATTCGTCGCAGCATCCTGATTCGAAGGCCGTGAAATACGATCGAAAGCGAAATCGGCCGTAGCTCGATCGGCGTCCCTGCGCTCCCACTGCACTTCGATTTCGGCAGCGCGGACCGCTGCGGTAAGAATCACAACCGCCAGAGTTGCGGCAACAATTTGTCGGCAATAATTGATTTTCATGTCCAGACCGTGTGCGAGACCGACTCGAATGTTCTACGATACGAGCCGCGAGGTTTGTTGTTCAGCACCGTGGTGCATTGTTGTCTTCCCGCTGGAGCTTGTCACGATGAGAACCGCCCCATTGATGACTTCGTTGTTGCTGCTGCTGGCTCTTAACGCTCAGTTCCCCGCAAGATCTCTTGCCGCGGAAAACAAGGAAACGAAGAGCGTCTTTGCGAAAGACAACCTCGTGGTCTGGTGCATTGTGCCCTTCGACAAAGCCAAGCGAGGTCCGAAGGATCGCGCGGAGTTGCTGCAACAATTCGGCATCACCAAATTCGCCTACGACTGGCGGGACGAACACGTGCCGACTTTTGAAGATGAGATTCTGCAACTGAAGCAGCGGAACATCGAATTCTTCGCGTTCTGGGCCTTCCATCCCCAGATCGTGCCGTTGATCCGCAAGCACGGCATTCATCCGCAATTCTGGCTCACGGTCCCCAGCCCCGAGGGCAACACCGAAGAAGCCAAAGTCGCGGCCGCCGGCGAGGCACTGCTGCCCATCGTGAAGCAGGCGAAAGAACTCGGCTGCAAAGTGGGTCTCTACAACCACGGAGGCTGGGGCGGCGAGCCGGCCACCATGGTGGCGGTCACGAAATGGCTGCGTGAAAAGGCCGGCACCGCGGATGTTGGCATCGCGTACAACCTCCACCATGGCCACGAACATATAAAGGACTTCCCCGAAGTTCTGGCGGCGATGAAACCTTATCTGCTGTGCATCAACCTGAACGGCATGAATGACAACGCGAATCCCAAGATCCTGCCGATCGGAGACGGCCAGCACGAGCGCGCCATGATGGAGGCCATCAAGCGATCCGGCTACAACGGCCCGATCGGCATTCTCGGGCACCGCGAAGAACTCGATGCCGCCGAGAGCGTGAAGCTGAACCTGCTGGGGATGAAGAAGGTCCTCGAGCAGATGGGCGACGAAGCGGCCAAGACCTACTGATAATCGAAAGACCGCAGCGTCCTGCGACTTGCGCTTTCAGCGATTCGCCCGAGCGTGAACGCCGTCTGCGATGGCGGCCAGCGCGTCGCCGGCCGGACTTCCGTCGGCAACCGTCGACTCGTTGAACATCCGCACAACAACAGGCAGGATCACGTCGAGCGAAGCCGGTTGCCTCTCGGCCGCCGATCGAAGAAAGCGGCAGGTGGTTGATCGCCGCGGGAGATCCGCGTAGCTCAGCAACGGCATTAACGGCAACGCTGCTGCCCGAGTATCGTCCGCATGTTTGCAGGCGACGTGACACAGAGCCTCGGCAAAGATCACTTTTTCTCGCACCTTCGCCGCTTCACACATCCGTACCAACTCAGGCACGGCGTCTCGCGCTGCAGCGATATCGGCATCGGCTGTCCTCCGAATGGCCGATAACACCTCCGGCGTGGAATGGGGATCAGGAGCTTTGAGCATCGACACAAGCAGAGGCATCACCGTCTTGGCTTGGGTTGAATCTATTTCTGCGGCCCAGGACATTGCCGACGCCGCGGCAGTCTGCACTTCCCATCCCGAATCTTCGACGCTCGCGGCAAGCAGCTTGACCACCGCTGCGGGATAAGTCTTGTCCGGTTTCCAAACGGGATCATTTAGCATCCGCCGGTGCTCGACCAAATTCAGCGAGTAAATCGCCGTTGCCTTCACGCCCGGGTTGCCGTTCTTCAACAGACGATCCAGCGCCGCAGTCGTGCGCTCGTAACCCAACCCCTGTTGCACAATCGCATTGGTGACCCAGCGAAGTTGGTTGGCCTGCGATTGCTCGAGAGGCCCCTCGGCAGGCACTGACGAAAACACGTCCAGCGATCCGATGAGTTCAGCAACTGCCTCCCGAGACAGTGCCGACTTCGCGAACGATTCAAGCGATGGCCGGTCCTGCCGCGGGGACTGCCTGGCGAGTTCGAGGAATTCGGCGCAAGTCAGTTCGCGAACAGGACTGGTCGCAGGCACCGGACCGGGTGCCCGCGGCGCTGCAGGCGAACTTGAGTCGGCACGGGGAAATTCGTGGTCCGCGAGAGCCCGGCAGTAAACCTGGACTAACTCGTCGCTCCGTTGCGAAGGCCATCCGCTGACTCGCTCGATCGTCTCAATTGTCCCCGCGAGCGAATCACTCCAAGGCGACTGGCTGTCCCACAGACGGGTTTCTGTGACTCCGCCCCTGCCCACAGCCCGAACACCGCACTTATTGAGCATGTCTCGAGCGGCTTTTCCGGTGCCCGCATCGATTTTCACGCAGATGCTCGCGAGATTCGACAGGCTCTTCAGCCGCGCAACGCCGACGGACGTGATCTGCGACTCGCTGAGACACAGATCTTGAAGGTGCACGAGGTTTGCAAGCGCGCCGAGGTCGGCGTCTTTGACGCGGGTTCCGCTGAGATCCAACCGGACAAGCGCTGGTTGCGGACCGAGATTCCTGATTCCGGCAACAGTAATCCTCGTCTTCGACAGACTCAGTTCTTTTAGCGAACGCAATCCGGCAAGGGCCGAGAGATCTTCGTCCGTGACCATCGTGCGATCCAACCGGAGCTTCTCAAGCTCCGCCACCCGCGCAAGCGGCGACAGTCCTCCCGAACCTACCTTTGTCGCCGTCAGATCAAGTTGCTTGATTCCGTAGAGGTCCGCAAGACAGCAAATGTCTCTGTTTGCCGCTTTGGTTCCCCGGAGGTCAACCCCTTGAACGGTCCGAGGGATGACTCTCCTGGTCCATTCGGGAAGCACCTCCTGCACGTCGTACGCATACGAAATGCGTCCTCTTAATGTCTCGACGTGCTGGATCGCCCGCGATTGACGCCAGACTCGCCACAACGACACGAGCATCGGCCCGCCACAGATGGCTAAGACAACCAACAGCACGACGAGTCGATACCGTCCCGTGCTCCGCGTGGCCTGCTTGTCTTTGGCCATTGCATCAGCCCCCCAGATCCGCCCGATACGCTGCAGCGAGATCTCGTCTTCTTGCCGCGCGCCCTGCCCAGACTCAGTGCTGAGGTGCCTCGTACGCCGTGGGGTTCCGCAGCATCTTTTGCGTGCGGTTCCGCACTTCTGTGCAGATGTCGGTCAACTCCGGGTGCTGCGCCATCGCAATTCCGGCTCTCTGCCGGAGCGTCTTAACGATTGTGCGACATGCAGCGACCAGTCCATCCTGCGCGCCTCCGATAGAAGTGAACACGTTCATCTGCGCTTCGCATTTCGTGAACGCATCTTTCTCCGAGTACGTCAGCAGTTCCTTGCGGAATCTGTCCGCGGTTTCTTGAGCAAACTCCGGAGTATGAATGGCCTGCCGCTTCGACTCAAAGTACTGATCTGTGCGTTTCGTGATCGCCAGCAGTTCGTCGCAGAACTTTGCGCACGCGGGATCGCGTTTCTTCTGTTCTTCGAGATAACCGGCCATTTCGCGGCTGAAGACAACATATTGGTCGATCCGCTCGCGCACGTTGCGAATGAAAGACACGGCCATTGTGAGATGTTCGTCGATCGCGGGCGCCCGCTGAAGCTGCGTGTTCTCTTTGTAGATCGCGTTGATCACGTCCCGCGCGTAGCATGTCGCGACACCTCGCGAGTTTCTCTTCTGCCCTTCGAGGTCCAGAATGTACTCGCACGGCCCGACGCCGAGCGTCATGCGCACCAGATCAACGACGGTCAACTTCTCCAACGGCGTCACGAACGGCATCTGCTTGACGCGATCCAGCGGATAGACAATCGCGGGTCCGTCGAAGTTGCATACCTCGCCTCCCTCGACGTACCGACGTGCCTTGAGAGGCTGCATGAATGCACGTCCGACATTGTCGATCCAGCAAGGGTAGGAAAAGCTGCCGAGCACCGGGTTCCACCGCCGTCGGCCCGGTTTGTTCCAATCCCTGTCGCCGAACTCGCCGCCGAACCGCTGGCCCTGCGACGAGTCCTCGCCAAACCAGTTCTGCATCACGTACTTGCCCTCGGGATGCTGCAACAACATCTGCCAGCTGTCGGTCATTCCGTCCGCCGCGCTGAAGTCCACTCGCCAGAGCGCCTGGTACGGAGCATGCCAGTTCATTTCGATGACCTTGTCGGCGTCGTTCAAGGTCACACCGCGCTCGTGCCAGATTTCCTTGTCCGCAAGGACGGCGACCCAGATATTCGGTTCCTTGCCGTAAGAAATGTCCACCGACTCGATCTGCCGCGGACTGTTCTGCGCCAACGATACGCGAATGTCGTTGTCCCGATTCTGAGCGACGGTCATCAGGATCGCGTCCCCGCCGCCGATCATCTGCAGAAGGAAATTCTCGGCCGGGATCTGGGCTTGCGAGACGCCAAGTTGTTCGGCGTCGAGAACCATGTCGTCGCCGAAGAAATCCGGCAGCACCGCGAAGCGGCAGGGCGACTTGACCGTCAGCTTCGTGACGCCCTTGCCCGCAGTCGTTTTGACAAACGCCGCGCCGGCCGCCAATTCGAAGGAAATGTGACACGCCTGCCCGTCCGCGGTGACGCACTCTGCATCGACCACCACGGACGCCGACGTGTTTTCATGGATTGCCACCCTCCTCATTTTCAGATCCGATTGCTCCCGACAAACCGGTCGCAATAGCGCGCACAGCGACAGTTCTTGCGTCTGCCGGGAATAGACCGCCAGTTCCGGCACATCCTTCGACAGGACGGCGGCGATTTTGTCGTTCGTCAACACGGCCGTCCCCTGAAAGACGTGCGACGTATTGTCTTCCTCGATGCGGTTCCAGCCCGCCCTTTCGGAAAGCCCAGCAGCGGTCAATGGTACAGCGCTCGCCGCTGGCGCGTCGTACAGACACGCGGAAGGATCCGCCGCGACTCCGATGGATGCGATCGCACCGAGCAGCGTCGCTGACAACATGCCCAAACATCGTGCCAGATCGTCGCGCACCATCGCTGAACCTCCCTTGCATATCGTCGTCAGTTCTTAAGTCGCAGGGCCTTCAATTGCGAATAGAAATCCGCGGGCAATTCGGCGGGCGGCTGTGCGATATCCCGGGCTGCATCGAGAAGCATGTTCCGCAGAATTCGATCAGCGGCCGGATGATGGCCAAGGTTGTCTCGGATGTGCAGCGTGCTCAACACCACCCGGCCCGCTCCGAGTGGATACACGGCAAGCATCAGCCCGGACGAGTAATCCTGCGACGCTTTGATTGCGCCGCAGATTGCTTGCGAAGGCGGATCCTGGCCGATGAATAGCTGGTCCGGAATGATCTCGCGATAGTAGTCGTAATCCATCAGTCCGCCGGCCGGCATCCCGTCAAAGATCGGATGCCGCTTTGCCCACTCATCTTTCAGGTACAGCCATCCGTAGATCGGTGTCAGCGCACCCTGGTTCTGCAGCGGCAGCCAGGCGGTTGGCTGATTCGGCGCCGCAAAAATCTCAGGACACAGAAACACGACGACGGAACCTCGCGCAATGCGCGGCGCCAGCGCCGCAAAGGCCGCTGCTCCGCCGGGAGCAGGCGGCGCATTCCCGGCCAGAATCACTTCGCGCGCGATGGCATCATCGCTCTTGCGACACGGGATGTGCTGGGCTTCCAGCCATTTGGCCAGCACCGGGTCGTCGCCCCACAGCGTGACCGGTCCCGGAACCGGCGGCATCTGCGACGGATCGGTGACAAAGAACCTTGCACTTCCGCCCGCCGGCGAACCTCCTCGCAACAGCGACGCCGTGAAACGGTATTCGCCCTGCGGGCCGTCAACTGCCACGTCTTCGGCAAAGACATGCTTCGCAAAGGGCGGTTCTCCTTCGTCGATTGTGACGCTCGCCGTTCGTTCGAGAACGACGGTATTCGCAGGTCCGACAACCTGCAGCCGCACCGGATAAGTTCCGGGAGGCAGCGCGTCTTCGTTGGCCAACACTGCTTCCAGACGGAATCGGCCGCCTCGGTAGCCGTGCGTGGGTTCAGCAAACAGGCACCAGCGCAGCGGAGCCCAGGCGTCGTAGAGCGCATCCATGGTCCCCGGCTTCAACTCGCGGAAGATCGTCGTCAGGCCTTCGCCGCACATGACGTGGTCGATCGCGCCGGTCAGACTGTGCCCGACGATATTCGCATTGCTTCGAATCGCATTCAGTCCAAGGGTTCTCTGCGACGCCATCTTGCTCAGACTCTCTGCAAAGAAATCCTGCGGGCGAGGATAGATTTCATCCAGTCGCCATTGGCGATAGTCCCGCTCGAATCGAGCCAGCTTGTCCGCGAAGAATGCGGCGTCCTCGAATTGCTCGCCCTTGCGCTGCTCGAAATTCCTTACGGCGCGCCACAGATCCACTGCGCTGCCGATTCCGTACTCCGAAAGGAAGACGGGGGTCGACTGCCCGTTCAGCGTCCGCAAGGAAGAGACAATCTCGGCCGTGTGAGGGACCCGGGGATACACGTGCCGATCACTGACAAGATCTTCCCATCGCGGCGAACCGGGATTACTCAGGCTGCCATTCTCCAGCGATTCGTTTTCCGGTTGTCCGTAGGGCTGAAACGTACTCGCAACCGGCGCGGGTCCCGGCGTCATCTGGCCGAAACTCCACACGCCGTTCGGATTGGACTCGCGCGAATAGTCCGCCGTCGCATCGTAGACGGTCCCATCCTCGGCGCGGATCACAACCGATAACCCGGTCGTGTCGCCACCGTAACTTCCATTGCCCGAACCCACGACAAAATCGAGCTTTGCCTGGGCTTCCACTTCCAGCGTCTTGGACCACTGGGCTTCATTTCCGGAACCTTCGAGATTCAATTTGGCCTGGAATAGAGACTCGCCGTTGCGCAGCACGTGCACATCGGTCGTGGTTCGTTCCGCAAACCCCGTGAACGATGCGGTCACGCTGTAACGTCCCGCGCGCGGCGCAATCCAGCGCACGGCGCTGTATTCGTTCAGCGGTCCCGGATGGAATGCGAGCTTCCCGGGCGGCCACGTAATTCCCAGCGCACGCACGACTGCCGAACTGACACTGATCCCCACCCACGGTTCGCGCGGATTGACACGAGGCCAGGTCGCAATGCCCGCCACAGTTCCGATTCCTGTGCGGCTCGGCAGATCGAATCGCCCGCTGTTGAGCATCACCAGCCGCGTGGAATCGAGCTTTCGCACCAACGGCAGCATGCTGACCGCATGGCGGAATGCGGCGCCTTCCGGAGCTTCGTTCAACAGCCCCCAGATCACGACGCTGGGATGATTCCGATCGCGGCGAATCAGTTCGCTCACATTCGAGTCAAACCGCGCCGCCATTTGAGGCGAGTCGGAAATGGGCTGCGATGCGTACGATTCCTGGTAGACCATCAGCCCGATCTCGTCGCAGCAATCCAACTGCTCGCGCAGTGCGCCACCCCAGATGAACCGGACCATGTTAAAGCCCATCGCCTTGAGATTGATCAGGTCGCGCCGCACGAGATCCGGGTCGTCCGGCATCTGCTGGCCGAGGGGAAAATGGTTGCAGGTATGGGTGGACCGCACGTAGATGCGGCGGCCGTTCAACCGGAAATAGCCGTTCTCGAAACGGAAATCGCGAAAGCCGAATCTGGCGGACTGCTCGTCGAGTCCCGCGAGATCGCTCTCGACGCGAACGGTCAATCGGTACAAGGCCGGATCCGCAGGCGACCAGAGGCGAGGCTCGGGCACCTTCAGTTCGACGACCGCGCTGTTAGATCCCGACGCCAACTCTTGATTCTGTTTCAGCACGGCCACGGTGTTTCCGCTGGAACCGCCGGCGACCGTCCAGACCAGCGTCGCCTTCCTCGCGGCGGGCGACGCGTTGCAGAGTTGTGCCTCGACCCGAACCGTCCCGGTTCTCCAGTCCGGTGCGACATAGAGGTCTTGAGCATAAACGGCCGGCACATGCCGCAATTCGACGTGCCCGCAGATCCCGCCGTAGTTGAAAGATGCGCCCGCGCTGTAAGGCAGAACCTTTGCCCGCCGCGCCGTCTGGTTCAACGAAATGCCGTCGATCGGTTCATGTGTCGGGTTCAACACCCGCACGGCCAGCAGGTTTTCGCCCTCTTTCAAGGCGGAAGTCACATCCAGTTCAAACGGGGTCTCGCCCCCTTCATGACGGCCCACGGCGGCACCGTTGAGCCACACCTCCGCGAGATAGTCCACGGACTCGAACTTCAGCAGCGACCTTCCCTGGGGAAACGGATTCGCGCCGGCAGGGAACTTGTGCCAGTACCACGCCACACCGTAATAACCGGGAAAAGGCCCCTGAATAATCCAGGGCACCTTTGTGGCTTTCGCATCGGGCCGCGGACCGTCCTGCCATTTCTCGTTGCGCCCGACATTGTGCGGATCGGTCGCCAGTTGCCAGTCGGCCGAATCCAACGACACGACAGTCGCGACCGGTTCGGCCGCGGCGCAAGAACTTGGAAACGTCGTTTGCAGCACGCCCGCGGCAGTGCACAGCAACGACACAACGGGCGCAACAAGCCGCGCCATTGCGACACGACGGCATCTCGAGATTCTCATGGCTGGTGGGGTCCAATTCGCGGAGGGATCTATTTGTGATCTATTTGTCGACAGGGAGAGAATGCTGCAGGATGAAGTTGACAATCGGCGTGGAGTCATCGAGACCGTGCGGATGATGGCCGATCCCCGGCTTGCGAATCAACACGATTTCGCCGCCGAGCTTTCGATATCGGTCCGCGATGATGCCCGTGTTTTCGTCCCACGGAACGACGTCGTCCGCGTCGCCGAAAACATGAAGCAGCGGCACATGTGCCTTGGCAAGCGGCTCCAGTCGATCGATGGGGTTGTCCGGATAGGCAAGCGCCTCGGCCTCGGTGGCAAAACCGTACTGCTTCATCACGAGCTGCCAGTCGCCGGGGCTGCCTTTTCCTTTGCCCTTGCCTCCCGGCCAGCTCTTGAAGTCGCACACCGGCGCATCGGCATAGATGCAGGCGACCTTATCGGGATTGGCGATCGCCCAGTTGTAGCAATACAAACCGCCGCGACTCAGCCCCACGAGCGCGGCCTTCTTGGCCAACCCGTACCTGGAAGTCAGTTCCTGATAAAAAGCGTTCCAATGCGCGACGGCCTTAGGACACCCCAGCATATCGGGGACCTGCATGTAGACGATATGGAAGCCCTTTCCCAGAAGCGCGATATCCGGCGCCGGCCGATGACCGAAGAACTCGCCGTGCCAGACCCACGGCTTTCCCGGCGCCGCTGCACGGGGCGTGACCACGAGAACGGGACGGCCGTCCACCTCAAAATCGTGCTTCTCGTATCCGTTCCAATCGCTCACCTGGCCGCCGAATTGAACTTCAGCGGCCGGCATGGCCGCGGCGAACACGACAGAAAACAATCCGAACCATGCAACAGCGGATGCTCGGCGCATGCGAGTGGTCCCTTCTCGAATAAGCAAGTCCCAACCGGCGCCGGAAGTCGCGGCCGGCCTACGCGTCTTCTACTTCCGATGATTGCAGGTCGCAATACTGCACAAGCACATTGTGGGCAAAATCGAAACCCGCTTCGCGCAGTGCGGCTTCAACGGCTCGGGGATCGGGCGGCTGATCCACGAGGTAGACCAGTCCCCAAAAGACGGTGCAATCTCCGCTGACATGCTTTCCCGTTGCGACCCGCCGCACCACAAGCCGAGGGGACATTCTCGACAACAAGTGCTGAACCGGCAGGAACTCGTGTTCATCACGTACAGAGAATGCTTTGGGAAGCTCTACGGTTGTTTGCATGCCTCAGTTCCTCGCTACCGTAGCTTGCCTGATTGGCAATGGGTGATGGGCTGTGGGGAACATCTGAAACGTCGTCAGCATGCTACTAGGATTTTCCGCCCGAAACCAGCGCAACTCCCGAGAAATGCCCGTCAGCACCCCGGGAACCGTCGGCCTCGACCTCCGGGAATGGACGTTGAACACGGTCGCAGGAGCGCGCAGTTCGATCCGTCTTCTTGCTCTATGCATCTACTTGCTGCACACAGCCCACAACCAGCCCTGGGTTGTTGCGACGTACAGCGTGCGATTCGCAGCCACCGGGGATGAGTAGACCCGACCGCCAAGCGAGATGTGGCTGAGGACCTTCAGTTGATTGCCCGCGGCCAGCACCCAGATCCCTTTCGCCGTGGGCATGTAGACCTTGCCGTCCGCAACCAGCGTCGATCCCCACGTTTCGCAATTCGTGTCGTGGATCCAGAAGCACCGGCCCGTGGCCGCGTCAAGGCAATGCAAGCGGCCGCCGACATCGGAAATGTAGACAAGTCCATCTGCGACCGAGACCGTCGAGATCGTGCGATCAAGTCCCTGATAGGCCCAGATCTTACCGCTGGATGTAATGTCTCCCTGGCCGCGGGCGTCGATGCAGTGCAGCGCCCCGCGACCGCGACCGTGCGCCGGATCTCGACCGATCGCCACGTAGATTCGGTTGTCGAGAAACACCGGCGTGGCGATGATCTCGCTCATGCCGACAAACGCCCCGTCGTGCTTGTTCGCCGTGCCTTTCACACGTTTGTCGCCGAGGCAGAAATGCGTGATCCAGTCATATTCGCCGGTCTGCTTGTATTCGTTCGGAATGCAATCGAACGACCAGACGGTCTTGAGTTTTGCAGGCTTTTCCGGGACCTGCGACAGCGCCTCGAAGGCATAGAGGATTCCATCGCCTCCACCGTAAAACACCAGCTTGCGGTCATCCACAACGCCCAGCGACGCCGATGACCACTGGCCGTGCAGCATTCTCGCCAGAATGGGAGCATCGTCCGTCGCCACCACCCGCCCGTCGCGTTTATCCACCACGATGAAGTTCGGCGCATTGGGAGCCGGTATCTTCCGTTCCTTCTCTTTCGATGCGTCCGAGAAGGTGTTGCGATCCACGCCGTTCGATGTCGTGACATACAACAGATCGCCGATCAACAGCGGCGAACCGTTGGCCGCATCGCAGGGGAACACGCCCAGTTGCTCGCGCATGTCGAGCTTCCAGACCGTACGAGGCTCGCCCGTTTCGGAGACCGATGCCGCATCAAGGCAGACAAGTTCGCAGCGATTGCTGACAAAGTAGACGCGATCGTTCTCCACAACGGCGGACGAACACACGCCGATCTGCTGGGGAATCACGGCGAAGCCGATCGAAAACCCGTCAATCTTTCCCGGCACCTGGCAGGGCGCGGCCCTCCATTGCCAGAGCCGCTTTCCCGTCGCCTCGTCAAAGCAGACGAAGATCCCGTCTTCGCCGTCGAGTCCGCCCAGGTAGATTTTGCCGCCGACGATCGTGGGAGTCGAATAGAATCCCGTGCCGACCTTCACACCCCATTTCACGTTGGTCGCCGATGCCAGATCCACCGTTCCCTCGCCGCTCTGCTTTCTGCCCGGCGAGAAGGTCTCGGGCAGGCCCTTCTCCGGCGAGACCATGTTCTTTCCATCGGTACCGCACCATTGAGGCCAGTCGCCCGATCGGGCCGACACGCCCGCCGAGGCGATCAACAAGAACGCGGAACACGCAATCGCGTAACGGATCTCACCGATGCAACACATGATTCGTCTCGAATTCTCAGGCGTGCTGTGAAGGGCGGAGTCTGCGACTCGGGCACCCTCCGACTGTAACGCAGACGTCAATGCTCGCCAACGTGCTGCGGCTCCGATTTCGCGAGAACGCATTGAGACTTGAGTCGCAGTCGCCGACAATGGCCGCACGGGCGCTGCCAGACAAACGACATCTCGGCAGCGTGAACTCGGCGCCGCAGCGAACATTCGCCACTCGCGAGTTCGGTCAAGGTCTGCGCCGAAAACCGCCTGCGTCAACCTGCATCGAAGGAGCAGCGTGAAACACGATGAGAACTAACATCGCCTTTGGATTGCTGATCGCGGTTTGCACAATCAGCTCTGGCAATGCCACGTCGCGTGCCGCGGATGCGGCCAAAATCGTGACGTATCCCGCGCCGCCCGAGGAGCGGCTCTCTCAGGACTACGAGATCACCGTCAACGGCCAGAAAGTCGATGCGTACGCGGCCCGCGTTCTGGATCCGCCGTTTGCAGGAAAAGACTGGGATTATGGCGGACCGTACTCCTTCGCGAACTTCGACACCGATGGACGCATTACCGTTCGAATCAAGTCGCCTCGCTCCCTGCAAAACACGGTCGTCCGTCCAAAGCACTCGGTCGAGAGCGTCGAACATGTGGATGACCACACGCTTGCCATTACGATCGACGGTCCGCGCAAGTTCAGCGTCGAGCCCGACGGCAAGAAAGGCCCGTTGCTGCTCTTCGCGAATCCCTTGGAAGAAAACCCGCCGAAGCAGGGCGACCCCAACGTGGTTTACTTCGGCCCGGGCACGCACAATGCCGGCAAAATCTCCTTGTCGTCCAACCAGACTCTGTATCTGGCCGGCGGCGCCGTCGTGAAGGGCGGCATCTTGGCCGAGGGCGACAACATCCGCATCACGGGACGCGGGATTCTCGACGGCTCCGACTGGGAGTGGCGCAAAGGGCCCACACCCATGGTGGTTTCACTGCAGGGCAACCACCTCGAAGTGAGCGGAATTACGATTCGAGGCGCGTCGCACTGGACGATCGTGCCCCGCAACTGCCGCGACGTCGTCGTGCGCGGAGTCAAGATCTGCGGCTCGCGAGTCCAGAACGACGACGGCATCAACCCCTGCAATTCCCAGGACGTGCTGATCACGGACTGCTTCATCCGCAGCGATGACGACTGCGTCGCGATGAAAGGGCTCGATGAATCCGCGACCGCCGGCAACGTCGAGCGCGTGACCGTTGAGAATTGCGTGCTGTGGTGCGACCGGGCCAGGATCTTCCTGCTGGGTCACGAAAGCCGCGCTCCCTTCATGCGGCAGATCAAGCTGCGCAATCTGGATATCATCCATTTCACGATGACCGCCTTCCTGTTCGAACCCGGCGAAGATATGCGACTGGAAGACGTCACTGTCGAAAACGTGCGACTTCACGGCGAGGGTCAGCGCGAGCTCGCCCGGCTGAAGCCTGTCGTTAACCAGTATATGCGCAGGAAAGTGCCCGGCTTCGTACGCAACGTCCGTTTTGAAAACGTCAGCGTCGACGGAGCGCCGGGGGAATACCTGTTCCAGATCGAAGGCGCCGATCCGCAACACAACGTTCAGGACGTCGTGCTGCAGAACGTAAAGGTCAACGGCCAGCTTTTGTCAGAAACTCCGGCTCGACTGAAGACCGGCATGTTCACGGAACGTATTGAAACAAGCGCGCCGCAGTCAAAGCCGTAAGGCGTTTTGTTTCGGCATACGGTGCGTCGAACTACTCCACTGGAAACCGAGCAACCGGAAATCCACCCATGAAGTCCGCACTCGCGATCTTCGCAGCAGCCCTCGCACTATGTCATTGTGCCCCGGCCGCAGAAACTCATAAGCCCAACATCCTCGTCATTCTGATCGACGACCTCGGCTGGGGAGACTTGAGTTGTTACGGCATGAAAGCCACATCAACTCCCAATGTGGATCGCCTGGCACGCGAAGGACTGCGGTTCACCGACGGCCATTGCGCGGCCGCGACCTGCACGCCGTCTCGTTACGCACTGATGACCGGTGAGTATCCCTGGCGCAAACGAGGCACAGGTGTCCTGCCGGGAGATGCCGGACTGGTCATTGAGCCCGAACGCGGGACGCTGCCGCAGATTCTGCAGTCTGCCGGATACAAAACCGGCGCCGTGGGCAAATGGCATCTCGGTCTCGGTCCTCAGGGCGGACCGAATTGGAACGGGCTGATCGAACCCGGACCGAAAGAGGTCGGATTTGACTTCAGCTTTATCATGGCCGCCACCGGCGATCGCGTGCCGTGCGTTTATGTGAAGAACGGACACGTCGTCGGACTGGACCCCAATGACCCGATCGAGGTCAGCTACGCGCAGCCCTTTCCGGGACAGCCCACGGGCAAGAACAACCCTGAACTGCTGAAGATGCATCCAAGCCATGGCCACGACATGGCGCTCGTCAACGGCATCAGCCGCATCGGATATATGAAAGGCGGAACGTCGGCGCTGTGGAAAGACGAGGACATGGCCGACACCTTCACGCAAAACGCGCTCGAGTTCATCGAACAGAACCAAGAGCAGCCGTTTTTCCTTTACTTCGCAACGCAGGACATCCACGTCCCGCGAGTGCCGCACCCGCGTTTCGCCGGCAAAAGCGGAATGGGCCCTCGCGGCGATGCGATCGTGCAGATGGACTGGTGCGTCGGGCAGTTGCTGGACAAACTCGATCAGCTGAAGCTCTCGGAGAGAACGCTGGTTGTCTTCACCAGCGACAACGGTCCGGTCGTCGACGACGGATATCGCGACGAGGCCGTGGAAAAACTCGGTTCGCACAAACCCGCAGGGCCATGGCGCGGCGGCAAGTACAGCAACTTCGAGGCCGGCACGCGAGTCCCGTTCCTCGTCCGCTGGCCGGGCCGCATTAAGCCGGGGGAATCCGCGGCACTGGTATCGCAGGTTGATTTTCTCGCCTCATTCGCCGCGCTGACGGGAACGACGCCGCCTGATGCCAGGGACAGCCAAAACGTACTGCCGGCTCTGCTTGGCGATTCACCCACGGGTCGAAAGTCCTTTGCCCCCAGCGCCAGCGTTCTGTCGCTGCGCGACGGTGACTGGAAGTACATCAGCCCCGGCAAAGGCGCCAAACGCCAGGTAGCGACCAATACGGAACTCGGAAATGACCCCGACGGACAACTCTACGACCTGTCGAGCGATCCGGGCGAAACCGACAACGTGATCGAAGAACAAAACAGCCGGGCAAAGGACATGGCCGAGCAATTGTCCAAAATCCGAAGCGCCGGCCGACGGCCTTAGCACGCAAGACAAGGAGAACGCGTTACTTCTTGGCAGCTTTCTTAGCGGCCTTCGGCTTGGCTCCCGGCGGGCTCTTGAAGATCGGCGCGATATTATCCTTGTTCCACGCGTCGTAGGCGGCCTTCAACCGCTCGAAAACCTGAGGCTGCGCGGCCGCCAGATCTTTGGCTTCTCCAAGGTCCGTTTCCAAATCGAATAGCTGAACGCCGTCAGCCTTCGTACCCACCAATTTCCATTTGCCTTCGCGAACAGCGAACTGGTCTCCTCCCGATGCGCGCCAGAATAACAGACGATCCGGCGGTGGGACCGCTTCGCCTGAAAGCCAGGGCAGGATATTGACTCCGTCCAATGCCGGCTTTTCGGAATCTCGAACTCCGGCGATCGCGGCCGCTGTGGCAAACACATCGAGCGAAAAGACCGGAGAATCGAAGTCCTTCCCCTCCGGGATATGACCCGGCCAGGAAACGACGTACGGCACGCGAACTCCGCCTTCGTACGTCTGGCCCTTGGCGCCGCGAAGCGGACTGTTGTCGCTGTGGGTGACACTCGTCGGACCGCCATTGTCGCTCATGAAGAACACAAGCGTGCTCTCGTCCTGGCCGCTCGCGCGAAGCGCGGCCAGCACTTCACCGACGGCGTCATCCATACCCACCACAAGCCCCGCATACCTGCGCCGAGTTTCGTCTTCGATCGTTTTCACTCGATCAAGCTGCTTATCGGTCACCTGCAGCGGTGCGTGAGGCGCATTGAAGGCAAGGTACAGAAACCAGGGATGGCCCTGGTGACGAGTCACAAACGCCGCACCTTCCTGCCCCAGCACTGTGGTGAGATAGCCCTTCAGCGGCTCGCTCACGCCGTTTCTATCCATGGGAATCTGGTACTCCGCCGAACCGTTGGCTTCGGGCAGATAGACATGTCCTCCGCCCAGCATGCCGAAGTACTCGTCGAACCCCCGCCGGTTGGGATGGAACTGCGGATGAGCGCCCAGATGCCACTTTCCCACGCACCCCGTGGTATAGCCCGCGGACTTCAGCACCGTGGGAAGCGTCGCTTGCGCAAGCGGCAAACCCGATATCGTATCGTCAGGATTCCACTGCGGATTGTTCTCGTGCCCGAACCGCTGCTGATACCGCCCCGTGATCAGGCCCGCACGCGTCGGACTGCAGAATGGATGCGAAACATAGCCGCTTGTGCAGCGTACGCCGCGTCTGGCAAGTCCATCGAGATTCGGTGTGGGGATATCCTTGCACCCCTGAAATCCCAGGTCGGCGTAACCCAGATCATCTGCCAGAATGACGAGTATGTTCGGCCGCGCGGGCACAGCCTGAGCAGCCTCCGCAAGCGGCGCAAAAAGCAGCAGCCCAACCAGCCCGCACCACCGCAATGAACGTCCCGCACCCATGGCGACTCCATTAATTGACTCTTGCGACGTTCTTAGCCCGCCGGTCACTTCGCCGACAACTGCGCTAGTCGGACATTAATCGGTTTCCACGACGAGGCGTCGCGCGGGCGCAAAGTCACGACGACGTTGCCCGCATTCTTGATATTCACTTTCCCGATATCCACGACGCGAAAATCTTCCCAGCCGCCCGTTGCGTCCAGCTTGCAGGTCAGAGATTCTCCGCCCGCTTCACCGACGATTTCCACTCCTGAATTAGGCGTCGCGTAGGTCATGCTCAAGCCATATTCCCCCGCCTTATCGACCCGGATCGTCCACGAGACGTTCTCGGCGGCAATATCCCAGAAGCCGATGTTGGGCTGCCCGCCACGATTCTCGATCTTGACCTGTTCGCCATGCAGCGACGCGTCGTCGGGCTTCAATGTGTAATTTCCCTTGGCGTCCGGTGCGACGACCGTGACCACTTCGGGAATCGGGACCGGTTTGAGATCTTGTCCGGTGATTTTCAGCGCACAGGTGTGAGGAGACACTTTTTCCTTTGGCACCGTCACCTGCAGCCCTTCCGGCGTCTGACGCCAGGCTACTTCTCCCGCATAACCCAGCACTTTCACGCTGCTGATCTGGCCTGCACCTTCGGCAAGCGATCGGATTTGCAGCTGCCCGTCTTCAGGCCATCCCAGAGCGATCGCGTACAGCGTCGGCCCCTTGGTCGTGAAGCGAATGTCGCTTGGGCCGTAATTGAAGTCTTCCTTGAAATGTCCTCCCTGGTACCGAACGCCACCCTCGCCGTAAACCAGCCATGGGCGGGTCTCGTAAATTGCCTCGCCATGCACGGCGATCCACTCCGCCATCTGCGACAGAGCCTCTTCAACCTCGGGATCCAGCGATCCGTCAGGTCGCTGCACGACGTTGAGCAGCAGGTTTCCGTTCTTGGATACGATGTCGACCAGCATATGGATGTTCCAGCTCACGGGCCGGAACTGCCAGTGCTTGTTGTAGAACCAGTCGCCGATCGAGGTATCGGTCTGCCACGGGTGCGGGTTGATGCGAGGCATGACTCCACGCTCGAGATCCTCGACCCATCGCCCTTCGGACTTCTGCTTGCACGTGTAGACGACGTCCACCTTGCCGTTGTGAAGAGACGCGTTTCGGTTGTACAGATGTGCAATCAGTCCTGCGCCGACTTCGTTGCCGAACGGCACACCGCCGTCGGTGTATAGGAGATCGGGCTGATAGTTGTCGACAAGTTCCTTGATTCGCTCGAACCACTGCTGCTGCCACTTCGGGTTGCTGCTGTACCAGCCGGTATCTCCCTTTTCCGCGGGGAAGTGATACAGGTCCTGAAATTTCGGATCGGCTCCGTCATACGGAACTCCCGCGCGGGAGCCGTCCTTGTCCGAGCCGTGACTTGTCTGGAACCACGTGAAACTCGCGCCCAGGTGCTCCGAGACGCCGAACCGCAGGCCGTATTTCTTTGCGGCCTTCTGCCATTCGCCGACCACATCCCGCTTCGGCCCCATATTCACGGCATTCCATTTGTGCAGCTGCGAATTCCACAAATAGAAATTGTCGTGGTGCGAGCCCATGCTGACGAAGTACTTCGCGCCGGCTTTCTTATAGAGAGACATCAGCCGATCAGGATCCCACTTTTCCGCCTTCCACAGCGGGATGATGTCCTTGTAGCCCTGCTGAGACGGGTGTCCGTACTGGCTCAGGTGGTGTTCGTACTGAGGATGCCCCTGAACGTACATGTGCTTGGCGTACCAATCGCCTTCCATGGGCACCGATTGCGGTCCCCAGTGCGCCCAGATACCGAACTTGGCGTCCCGAAACCAGTCGGGACATTCGTATTGTCGCAGCGATTCGACTTCGGCCTTGAACGGCCCGTCGGCAATGGCCGGCGACTCGCATCTGGCAACGCGACCGACGAACACGGCCGCAAACGCGACCAACGCAATCATCCCGCAACGGCGTGGAAACGACATATTCTGGCTCCCGGTGAAAACTTCGTTTGTTCGTGCGGACGGCGCCCCTCTGAGAACGTGTTTGAAAAATCAACTTCACGCTCCCGCCATGCGGGAGCGTCGGACGCGAAAGCCTCCGGGGAGGGTCAGTTCCCCCTCTGCGGCCCCGCCGGGCCGACTCTCCCCAAGGGCAGAGTGAATTCCAAAACACCTTCCAACAGAAACTCGCACCACACGTTGTTTTCGAACATCTGTTTTGTGAAGCACATTGTCATTCGGGCGAACGCGCGGTGCCATACCCGGTGGCGAATTGGCGCAGAGCGTACAACTGCGGGAATCTCGATCCCGAGCGACCGTGCGGGTGCTCCGGGATTGCAGATGGCGACGGAAAGCGGCAAACTTGGACGGTCGGACTCCCGGTTAAGAGCAACGCAATCGCGAAGGCACACAACATGAACACGCTCGCCAGCAAATCGCAGCTGTGGTTAGCACTCATCGCGGCAGTCATTGCCGCATTTTCTTTTTCGCAAGCCGCCGAAGATCCGGTTATTGCGGACAAGACACTGGTTGCATGGGTCTCGCCCGCCAATCTCACGCAGCGGGGCGGAAGCGTTCTGACCATCGAGCGGTCGGGCGGAACATTCGATGCCATGGTGTTCGGGGAAATCGCTCCGACGAAATGGATGGCGGGCAGCGAGGGCTTTGCACGGACCATGCAGCAGCAAGCCGAATCTGCCGCTGAAACCGTGAAGCCTCCGACGCTGGTTCAGATCGCCATCGTTTACCAGGGCAAGCAGGTCACCATCTATCGGGACGGCAGCCAATACGCGAACTACACGGCGAAAGGCTCCGAGAAGTTCCGAACCGACAGCCTCGTCCTCATGGGTCTGCGGCACATGGGCGCGGCGGCGGACAATCGCTTCTTTACCGGGTCGATCGACGACGCGCGAATCTATGCAACGGCATTGTCTGCGGATCAGATCAAGTCGCTGAAGCCGAATCAGCCCTCAGAACCATCGCCGCTGGCTTGGTGGGACTTCGAGGAGGGCAAAGTGTCGGACCGCATGAATGTCTTCCCGACCACCACGCTCCTCGGCGCAGCGAGAGTCGCCGACGGCCGCCTCTATCTGGATCGCGAAGGCGCGTATCTGATGGCTGCCAAATCCGCTCCGCAGGCGTCGCTCGATTTCAACCAGGCGGACAGCGTCAATCGGGCGTTTCGCGAGAAGCTGCTCGCTGATCCGTATCGCCCCGGCTACCACTTCGTAACGCCCGAAGGTCGCTGCATGCCGTTTGATCCCAACGGCGCAATTTACTGGAAGGGCCGATACCACCTTTTCTATATCTTTCAGGACGCGCGAGGGCACAACTGGGGCCACGTTTCCAGCACGGACCTGTTTCACTGGCGACATCACCCGACGGGGCTTGTGTCCGGCATGTTCAGCGGCAACTGCTTCATCAACAAGGACGGCCGGCCAACGATGTGCTACCACCAGGTCGGCCAGGGAAATGCGATGGCCGTCGCAGTCGATGACGATCTGAACGAATGGACGAAACTGCCCTCCAATCCCATCACGCCCAAGACCTCGCCCGGCGATCCCCATCATGACAAGTACCGTTCCTGGGATCCCTACGGCTGGGTCGAAGAGAATACGTATTACGCGATTTTCGGCGGCAACAAGCCGGCCGTCGCCAAGTCCGACAAGCTCGAAGGCGAGTGGAAATATGTGGGCGACCTGATGGCGAACACGGCGGGCGACGTGTCGATTGACGAAGACGTCTCCTGCGCGGATTTCTTCAAGATCGGCAACAAGCGCATGCTGCTGTGCATCAGCCACAAACTCGGCGCCCGCTACTATCTCGGCGAATGGAAGAACGAGCAATTCCATCCGTCATTCCACGAAAAAATGAGCTGGGTGGACAATTCGTTTTTCGCACCCGAAAGCCTGCTCGACGACCAGGGCCGCCGCATCATGTGGTCGTGGATTTTCGACGGCCCGCAGTTCGTCATGCGAACCGAAACCGGTTGGTCAGGCACGATGGGACTGCCTCGCGTGCTGACGCTTGCCGAGGACGGAATGCTGCGGATGAATCCGCCGGTGGAAATCGAACGCCTGCGCTACAACGCCCGCGAGTTGCCCGCCTTCCGCGTGGAAGCCGGCGCGGAACGAAAGCTCGACGGCATCGCGGGAAACAGTATCGAACTGGAAGTCACCTTCTCCGCGCCATCGGCAGGCCAGTCCGGCATCAAGGTCTGCGCATCCCCGGACGGCGAGGAGCAGACATTGATTTATTACGATGCGGCGGAAAAGAAGCTGAAGGTGGATACAAACAAATCCAGCGCAAAAGAGGGCCCCAAGACCATCGAAGCCGGTCCGTTTGAATTGAAGCAAAACGAACCGCTCGTGCTGCGGGTGTTTGTCGACAAGTCGGTCGTCGAAGTGTTTGCCAACGGCGGACGACAGGCCGTGATGCGCCGCGTCTATCCGTCCCGCGCGGACAGCACGCAAGTGTCGGTCTTTTCGATCGGCGGCGCGAGCGATGTGTCGGCGGTCAAAGCTTGGGACATGTCGCCGTCGAACCCCTATTAGACTCTTTACCCTGTGAACCGAGGGCCGCATGAAACCCATTAGTCTCACCTCGCGCGCCGGTTGGGTTATCGCCCTGACGATCGCGACCCTTGGAATCAGCCGTTCAGCGCCCGCCGCTGAGCGGCCGAACATCTTGTTCCTGTTTGCCGACGACCAGAGAGCCGACACGATCGCGGCATTCGGAAACCCGGCGATCCGGACTCCGAACATCGACAAACTGGCAGCCGAAGGGTTCAGCTTTCGCGCGAACTACTGCTTCGGCGGCAACAGCGGAGCCGTGTGCGTGCCGAGCCGCGCCATGCTGATGAGCGGCAAGACATGGTTCCACATCGATACGTCGACCCTCAAGGATGTCCGCTTGATGCCGGAAGTGCTTCATGAGCAGGGTTACACAACGTTCGCGACCGGCAAGTGGCACAATGGCCAGCCGTCATGGCTGCGCGCTTTCCAGAACGGAAAGAACATATTTTTCGGCGGAATGGCCGACCACACCCGGGTACCGGTGCGGGATCGCACTGCCGATGGCAAGCTGACCGCCGAGCGGACAGGCGAGAAATTCTCCAGCGAACTGTTTGCCGAGGCGGCGATTGATTTCCTGCGGAGTCACGATCGCAAGGAACCGTTTTTTGCTTACGTTGCCTTCACTGCGCCTCACGATCCGCGGCAGCCGCCCCTGCCCTATCGCGAGATGTACTACAAGAACCTGCCTCCCCTTCCCGCGAATTTCCGCCCGCAACTGCCATTCGACAACGGAATGATGCGCGGAGGCCGCGACGAGAACCTCGCCCCCTGGCCCCGCACCGAAGCGGTCATTCGCGATCAGCTGGCCGAGTACTACGGTTCCATCACGCACCTGGACGAGCAGATCGGACGCATACTTGAAACACTGAAAGAAACAGGCCAGGCCGAGCGCACGATAATCGTCTACGCCGCCGACAATGGACTCGCCTTGGGCAGTCACGGACTGCTGGGCAAGCAGAGCGTCTACGAGCACAGCATGCGAGTGCCGCTGATCTTCTCCGGCCCGGGCATACCGCGCGGCAAGTCCACAACCGCGTTCACCTATCTGCTCGACGTGTTCCCGACTCTTTGCGACCTGACGGGCACTCAACCGCCGGCCGACTTGGAAGGCAAGAGCCTGCGACCGATCTGGGAGGGAAAAGCGCCGCAGGTCCGGGACTCGGTGTTCCTGCCGTTCCTGGACATCCAGCGCGCCGTGAGGGACGAGCGATGGAAGCTGATCTGCTATCCCAAGATCGGCTGCAGGGAGCTGTACGATCTGCAGACCGATCCGAACGAGAACATTAATCTCATCGAACGCCCCGACAGCGCGCCGCACGTGGATCGATTGATGAAACTCTTCAAGGAGTGGCAGTCCTTAGTCGGCGACAAGGTGGAGATCCCCGATCACAGCACGCCGTACAAGCCGGTCGACTTGACCGGGATGGCGCGCGAGCCCGACCAATGGCAACCCGATTGGATCGTGAAGAAGTACTTCCAGCCGTCGAGATAACACGGTTTGCCCCTTGTCCCGCGGAACAAGCATGCTGTTCCAGCCAGGCTCGGAGTCACCAACAACGCGCCCCCCGCCATCGAGCATAAGGAAGACCGTTGTGCTTTGGCTGCTTGCCGGTTTGCTGTGTGCCGCGCCGCAAGCGCAGGCCGCCCCTGCTCGGCCGAACTTCGTGATCATCCTCGCCGATGACATGGGTTTCTCGGATATCGGCTGCTATGGCGGCGAGATCGCGACGCCGAACATCGACCGACTGGCCGCCGGCGGTTTGCGATTCACGCAGTTCTACAACACCGCGCGATGCTGGCCGACGCGGTCGTGCATCATGTCGGGCTACTACGCGCAGCAGATCCGCATGGATCCGCCGAGCGGCCGCCTGCCGGACTGGGCGACTCTGCTCCCTCGCCGTCTGGCGACCGCCGGTTATCGCAGTTATCACTCGGGAAAATGGCACGTCACAGGCGCGCCGAAGCCGGTTGCGGACGGCGGCTTCGCCCGCTCGTATTGGTTCGAGGACTGGGACCGTTATTTCACTCCTTCGAAACACTACATCGACGACCTTCTCGCACCGAAGGTCGGGACCGACGACAACTACTACGCCACCACGGCCTTTGCCGATCGCGCGATCGATTTCCTGCAGGATCACGCGGCAAACCACTCCGCTCAGCCTTTCTTCCTTTACCTGGCGTTCATCTCGCCCCATTTCCCGCTGCAGGTTCCGCCGCAGGACGCGGCCCGATATCGCAACGCCTATCGCGAAGGCTGGGATTCGATTCGGCAGCGTCGCTTTGAGCGGATGAAGAATCTGGGAATTATCAATTGCGGCCTGGCGCCGGCCGAACCGTCGTTGTCGCCGCGATACTTCCAGCCTGAGGTATTGCAGACGCTGGGCCCCGGCGAAAACCCGCACGCGGTTGCGTGGGAACAGCTGAGTGCCGCACAGAGGGAATTCCAGGCCACCAAAATGAGCCTGCACGCGGCCATGGTCACCCGCATGGATATCGAGATCGGCCGGCTGGTGGACCAGCTCCGGGCGATGAACGCAATGGATGATACGCTCATCCTGTTTCTCTCCGACAACGGCACCGACGCCACAATCATGGTTCGGGGCGACGGACACGATCGAAATGCCGAGCCTGGATCGCGGCAGTCTTTTCTCTGCCTCGGCCCCGGATGGTCCACCGTGGGCAACACGCCGTTCCGCAGGCACAAGGTCTGGGTCCACGAGGGAGGCATCTCGACGCCTCTGGTCGCGCACTGGCCGCGAGGAATCCCTGCACGCGGCGAATTGCGTCGCGGCGTCGGACACGTAATCGACTTCGTGCCGACACTGCTTGATCTGGCCGGAGCCGAACGCCGGGTTCCCGAAGGTGCGCCGCCTCTTCCGGGAATCAGCCTCGTGCCCGAGTTCGAGCGATCCGGATCGCTGCAGCACGATTGCGTTTTCTTCCACCACGAAGGAAACCGCGCGCTGCGCAAAGGCGATTGGAAAGTCGTTTCGGCCCGCGAAGACAACGACTCGTGGGAACTCTACAACCTGGCCAACGACCGCTGTGAACAAGTGAATCTCGCCACGCAGCAGCCAGCCATTCTGCAGGAAATGGTCGAACTGTGGCTTCGCCGCGAAAACGAATTCCGGAGCCAGTCGGCGGTCAGCACGGCAAAGTCCCCTCCGTAGGCGAACGAGTCGCTGGATTTATCCGCGTGAATCCGTGCCGATCCGTGGCCTCCCTGTTGCACAAACCGCATTCCGGTGTGTCCGCGCGCGGCGGTGCAAATTACTCATTGTGGCGGGGCGACCTTGCCGTCTCGGCCAGGCAGCATCCATAATCAGGTGGTCGAATACTCGGCTCAACCCGATCGCTGCAATGCGTCTCGCGATCACGAGTCCGTGCAGACGACTTGGCAACTTAACCTCGGCACTCCATGCGAACGGCCCCATGCGCTACGGCACAGTCATTCAGTACTTCCCCGAAAAAGGCTTCGGATTCATTCGTCCCGACACCGGGCCGGACATTTTCTTCCACATCACCGCCCTGGGTGCCTGCAATCCCGAACCGAAGATCGAGCCGGGCCAGCCGGTGAAGTACGAACTCAAACCGGGGACCGAACCGAAGTACCGTCGCCGATCACGACGGTCGGACGATGACGAGTCACCCAAGGAGCAACCCGTCAAGCCGCTCGCCGAGTTTGTCGAGTTGATCGACAAGATCCCGGGTGCGATTCTCGAGGAGAATCCCAACCAGCGCAATACCGAACATCACCCGCGGGCGCGACAAAGGAAGCCGACCTGGCGATCTTGACCTTGCAGGCGAGGTTCCTGCAACGGATTCCGCTGCTCAAATAGAGAACAATCGGGCTGGTTGCAGTCCTGCCGGTTCTTGGCAAATGAACCGGCGCGCGTCAGCGGCGAGCGGGAATAACGGCAATCGCTTCCATCTCGCACAGGAGATTCGGGCGACAGACGCCGGCCTCCACAAACGTATTGGGCAGCCCGCTCAATCCCCACTCGTCCCAAACCTGAACGAACGTATCGAGCTCCCGTCGCCACTTCAGATACGTGATGATCTGCGTCAAGTCGGCAAAGGTTGCGCCGTGCGGTCGCAGCAGTTCCTTGATGTTGAGCAGCATGCGCTCAATCTGCTTGCGCTCGTCGCCGAGATGAACCGTCGCTCCCTGCTCATCGACACTCGCCGTTCCGGAAATGAACAGAACCGTCTTATCGGGGGTCGAGACCTTCATGCCCCGCGAAAACGCCGAGCCGTATTCCTCGGCTTCGTTCAGCGTCGGAGTGTGCATGACTTCGATCGATGCGCCGTCCGGGTTCAACAGTGCATACAGATCCATCGAGCATTCGGTGCCGGGCGGATAAAGGCCCGCGCGAATTCCCGTGCTGGCCGGCAATCGCCTTACATCGTGCTCTTTGAAGAACTCGTTCCTCGACAAATTGAACTCGTCGTAGTCGCGATCGATATCATCGAGGTAACACCACGTGCGCAGCACTTTCGGAAAGGTCGTCCCGTAACTTTGCAGCATCTGCCGCGCCGTCGCGAACATCGAGTCGGACTGTTCGCGAAACGGCGGCGCCGGAAAGGCCGGATTCCCTCGGCCGTTGATGTTCGTGATGTACAGATGGCGATAATCGCCGATTTCGATCAGCTTGGTCGTGGCCCCCCATTCGCTCCGGGGAAACGAATGCACGCGAACCCGCCCCGTATCGGCGGGCGCGATCGCATACAACTGCAGTTCGAAAGCCTGTTCGTGGCGACACGGCGGCTGTTCGATGTAAGTCGCCGCGGGAAGCTTGTCCGTATTTACTCCCGCCCGCCAATAGGCCTCGCGCCGGACATCCGTGAAAACGTCGTAGTCGGCTTTCACATTTCGAAAGAAGATGCGTTCCCAAACCACATCCTTGAGGGTAACGCCCGCTTCCTGCAGTTTGCGAGGAAGACACTCGTAGAACTTGACGGCCTGTTCGCGCGAAGATCCCGAAATCGAAACGGGAGCGCAGCGAAGGAAGACCTCGCGTGCCTGAGACGTGGTGATCAGAACGCTCTCACCATTGCACACGCCGCGGCCTTCGGTGCAGGTGCAGCAACTTCTCTGCGCGCTGTTTGGCGACGAGTTGATCCGCATGTCGGTCATGTTTCCCTCGAAAGTTGATCAAGGCAGCAGGTCAGGGGATCGGGCGAAACGCGGAGCCATCCGCCTGCCGATGGCGTCACGGCATCAAAGCGACAGGAGGTACATCTCCAGGTCCTGCAACTCCGACTCACTCAATCCGGAAGTCGTGCCGTGCTGGGCGCTTGAATTATGAACGGTCAACACATCTCGCAAAGTCCGGGCACGCCCGTCGTGCAGATAAGGAGCAGTGCGGTAGGCTTCGATCAGTGTCGGCGTGTCGTACAAACCATCGGGCTCGCTGGGACTCAATATGCCGACGTTGTGCGACTTCAGGTCCGTGAAGTGGGGCTGTGGGTGGCAGCGGGCGCAATCCGCCTTACCTTCGAACAGCAGTTTTCCGCGCTGGGCCGACTCGGACAAGCCTTTTTGCCCATTCAAATGCGGACTCGGTTCCGGGCACAGCGACTTCAGGTACAAATAGAGATCCTCTACGTCCTGGTTTGACGGGACAATCATGTGGCCGGCCTCGACGCTCGATCGGGCGCACTCTTTTGCGGACAACCTCGTCGCCCTTCGGTTCAAAGGCGGAGTCTCATCCACCAGCAGCAGGCTGATTGTATCCTTGCCGTTTCCGATTCCGTCCCGCAAGAAGTCCCAACGCAATCCGTCGACTCGACCCTGGTTGGGATGGCACGTAGCACAACTCTGCCATCGCTGAAACGCGAGCGTGGCATCGTGAAACAGCATCTCGCCGCGCCGCGTGCCCTTTGGTTCCGCGGCACCGGGAAGGTCGATCTTGCCCAGAGTCTTTCCGGCCGTGGCATCGAGGATACCGACCGATCCGGCATAGTAATTCGCAACGTACAGTCTCTGGCCGTCCGGCGACAGCGCCATGCCGCGAGGACCGTTGCCTCCGGAAGCAACGCGTCGAACCGCCCCGGCAATGTACAGGGCGGTCAGATCATTCTCCAACTCCGCCATGGCCGCCGGATCCTGCTGGATCCGCAGCCACACATTGGATTGACTGCCGTCCCGCATCGCAGCCACGTCATCGGAAACCTTGCCGGCCAGAAGTTCGTGCAACTTGGCCACGTTCAGCAACGAAACCTCATGCGTGCCGGAGTGGCTGATCCACAGGCGCGAACCGTCGCGGGAACACACTACTCCAAAGGGGCTTGCCGCTCCCTGTGTCAGATCGTCCA
>CAIPEB010000754.1 GCA_903863885.1 uncultured Planctomycetaceae bacterium
ACCCAATCGCCTCGCAATGATTGTCTCAGGGAACCAAAGCAGAATGATCACCGGCCGTGATTTCGTGGTGCTCTCCGATCATTGGGGTGGTTTGCCTACGTCCACGATGCATCTCATTCGCTATATCGGACCGAACAATCGCGTTTTCTGGCTCAATATCACTACCAGAATGCCCCGGTGCGAGTGGAGCGATGCCCAAAAAGTGGCTCGCGTTGTTTGGTCTTGGTTTCATGAGAAACCGCAGCAACCGATGTGCGGCACGCAGGGATTGGGCAAATCAACTGACCCTTTAGTCGTTCGTACCCCGCTTATGCTGCCTTGGTTCCGCCGCGCTGTGCGATACATAAACGCCGCGAGCATCTCGCGATCATACTCCAAGCTGACTGCTGAATTCCGGATAACTGATCCCATCATCATCACAACATTTCCCTGTGTTGCGGACTTCGTGCGAAACGTGCGGTCATCGCTGAAACTTTACTACTGTGTAGATGACTGGACGCACTATCCCGGCCTGAACAGCATGCTCTGGGAAACCATGGAGAGTGAATTGCTCCGAAACGTGGACGGCTTCATTGCAACGAGCCAAGATCTCCGGGCGAAGTGTCCGCAGTCGTATCGTTCCCTCTACCTCCCGCACGGCGTCGATTTTGCACATTTCCACGGTGCGACCGTGCAGCGACAGACAGTGCCTGAAATGGAGTGCATTCCGAAGCCGATCGTCGGGTTTTTCGGGGTAATCGCTGAGTGGATCAACCTCGACGTCGTCGCCTCGCTAAGCAGGGCTTTTCCTGACGTGTCATTCGTGCTGATAGGTCCTGCCGCGGTTAGCTTGGCTTCTTTCGCCAACTGCGCCAATGTATTCCACCTTGGGCCCAGGGCCTACGAGCACCTGCCCGCATACGCCCGCTATTTTGATGTCGGGCTTATTCCCTTTGCGCTGAACAAGCTGACAAAAGCGGTCAATCCACTGAAATTGTTTGAATACTACGCGCTCGGACTACCCGTACTTGCGACGCGACTCCCGGAACTCGAACGCGCCGATGGGCCTCTCTGGCTGGCGGTAACGGAGGACGAGTTTCGCCGTGAGCTTCAGCACGCTCTCGACTACGCACGAAGCAGTTCCGGGGAACACGCCGTTCAGGTTGCCCAAGGCAATAGCTGGGAGCAACGCGCGCAGGACTTGAGCGATTACATCGCGGGGCTCCTGTGAGTCGCATTTATCAGACCGCTTGAAATGTCGTTTGTTCACCTAATCGCCTCTCGTTTTTTCGGCGGGCCGGAGCGGCAAATGCTGGGCTTGGCAGAAGCTTTGCGTCCCCAGCATAAAACCTGCTTTCTGTCATTCTCTGAAAGCGGGTTGTGTCGGGCGTTCCTCAATGAGGTCCGCTGCGCAGGCTTTGAGGGTATGGCCGTCCATCGCGACACCCCGCACCTGCTCGGCGCGCTGAAGGAACTCTTCGCCCAGCTTAGTAGAATCGATGTGAAAGTGCTCCTCTGTCACGGATACAAGGCAAACCTGCTCGGCCTGCTAGCCGCGCGGCGACTACACATCCCGACGATTGCCGTGTCCCGAGGCTGGACCGGCGAGTGCCGCAAGGTACGCCTGTTCGAGGCCCTCGACCGCATCGTGCTCCGCTGGATGGACCATGTGGTCTGCGTTTCCCACGCCCAGGTACTTAGAGTAAGGGCGGCCCGCGTGCGTGAAGACCGGATTACCGTGATTCACAATGCCGTCCATCCCGGCCGCTTCGCTTCACCCAGGCCGGAGTACCGAGACCGCCTCCGAGGTTTGTTCTCCGATCCACCGGACCGAATTGTGGGGGCCGCCGGCCGTCTCAGTCCGGAAAAAGGCTTTGATGTCCTCATAGCCGCCGCCGAGCGTATCCAGCACTCACCTTGTGTTGCTTCCGCAAATCGTCGCCCAGCGTCCGTCGGCTTCGTCCTCTTCGGCGAGGGGCCATTGCGGGAAACGCTGGTCAGGCAGATCGCGGCATGCGGGCTTCAAGGACACTTCATCCTCGCCGGATTTCGTGACGACCTGGACAGCTACCTGCCGCACCTCGACCTGTTCGTCCAGTCTTCGCACACCGAGGGCATGCCCAACGTGATTCTCGAAGCACTTGCGGCGGGCGTGCCCGTCGTGGCCACGGCCGTGGGCGGCACACCCGAGGTGATCGAGGACGGCCAGACTGGCCTCTTAGTGCATGCCGGCGACCCGCCGGCGCTCGCGGAGCGGATCGCCCTTCTCGTTGCCGACGCAACACTTCGCTCGAAAATGCGAATTCACGGCCACCGCCGCGTCGAGCGATATTTCTCGTTTGAAGCCCAGGCCAGGGCATACAAGGATCTTTTCACTTCGCTCAATTCAACGGCAGGCATTTCCGGCAAATTTGCGGACATTCGCAGGTCTGCTTCAGTTGCCAAACCCGCTGGAACCGTTCGGAAATGACTGTTGGCCAAGTCCGTGGCAAAGTCGGCTTGATGTGCATACGCCCCTCGATGAAGCGTCTCCTGATAGGAACTCGCAGATTGCTCCTGGCATCCAGGCTTGATCGCCTGGCACGGGCTGCAACCGGGCGGCGGCACATCGTCTTGACGTTCCACCGCGTGCGTCCAGACGGCGAGGCATTGGATTCGTACGACACGTGCCCCAGCCTGCCGACGGGCGTGTTTCGCTGCCTCCTCAAGTGGCTGAAGAGCCATTTTGAGATCCTTCCGCTTGAGGAACTGGTTCGCACCCGCAGCGTCTCCCGTCCCGCTGCGGCGGTCACGTTCGACGACGGATGGCAAGACAACTTCAGCCTCGCCTATCCCGTCCTTCGGGAACTGAACATACCAGCCACGGTCTTTGTCACTACCGCAAAGATCGGCAGTTATTCGCCGTTCTGGCAGCAGAATCTCGGGAAGCTGTTCCGGGGTGCAACGGCCGAACCGACGTCAAATCGTGCACGTGATTTGAGACAGGTCCTCGCAACCGGTTCCAATCCCTCCTTCACCCCCGAAGCCTACCGCGCAACGGTTACAAAATGGAAGGATTTACCCATTGCCGAGGTCGATCGCCGTCTTTCGCAAGCTGGCTGGTCGCCCTCCGAAAACTCAGAAGCTACACGCAGTTTCCTTTCCGTGGACGAGATTCGTGAAATGGCTCGGGAAGGCATTTCGTTTGGATCACATACCGTCAACCACCTGATTCTTCCCGTCCAGCCATCCGACATTCTGAGTCGCGAGCTGGCCAACAGCCGACAGGACCTGGAAGCAATTCTCGGGACCTCGGTCACCACCATCGCTTACCCCAATGGTGATTGGTCCGCCGACGTTGTCCGTTGCGCGGCTTCGGTTGGCTATCGGGTTGGATGCACAACGCGGCACGGGCGTTTGACGACGAGAAGTGCGTCCCTGCTGATTCCAAGGATCGAACCGGAATGGGACTGTCCTGAGTGCGGCGACACGTTCGATGCCCGTTCACTCGAATGGCTGGCAAAGTGGTGACCCCCCCCGATCGAAACTTGCTCCGCTGGTACGCGTGCGAGAGCTCCGATTCGACTTTATCCCCCCGCGGCGGACCGTGCGACAAAGACCACCGCATCCGAGCCTCCTTGTCCCCAAGGTGATATTATGAGTACGCCAATAATCCCGAAGGCCGACGGTTACGCCGCACGGCTCTGGGGTCGCATTCGCGAGCTGCTGTGGTGCGATCGTATCGACATCTGGACCGTGGATTCCACGGCTAAGACGCAACCCGAAGATTCCTTGATACCTGGCAATGTGCAGTTTACTCGCGCGGACAAGTACACAATTCGTAGGATGGCAGAAGACGCCGAGTTGCTGGTATCTCGAACAGACGTCCAATACCTCGAAGGACTACTCGACGAAGGCAGCTTCGTCTTTGTCGGCAACAACGGCAATCACGTCGTCTACTACGCGGCCGCCGCGGTCGGCCGAAAGCGACTCTGGACGAGGTATTTCCGTCTCGGAGAAAAGGAGTTCTTTGTCATGCGATGTTTCACGAAGGCGAGGTATCGAGGCCAACACATCCACGTTCTGGCTTTGCGGTACATCTGCGACGAACTGTTCAAAGCAGGCTTCGAGACAGGATACTTGGACACAGTAGCAACCAACGCAGCTGCAGTACGCGGTGTCAAGAGAATTGCAGCAAATCGCACAGGCTCGCACTACTATCGAATTCGCGTGTTCGGATACGACATGATCTTGCCACGCGGTCCGCTCAAGAGCCGGTTCCAATAGGTGCGGACTACCGAACCATGCAGACGCTACCCCCCGTCCCACGAACTTCCGAAGGACAACGCGGCCTATCTGGCTCATCAGGACGAGTCACCATTCTCTTCGTTATCGACTCTCTTCAAGGGGCGGCGGGCGGCACGGAGCAACACTTGCTGTTCCTGCTCCGTGAATTGCCCCGAGACCGGTTCCACGTCCATTTTGCGGTGTTGTCTGCATTCGGGAACTGCGACTCGACCGAGTTTCCCGTGCCTCCAGCCATGCCAAATGGTCGACCCCGCAGTTGGCTCCGGCCACTGCGACAGGTTCAATGGCTGCGCGCTTTGATTTCGATGCTCAAGCCCCATATTGTTCAGGCCATGTGCCCTCGCAGCGAAGCTGACTCGCTGCTCGCGGCGAAATTCTCCGCGCAGACAACCGTGTTGGGGGTCCGCCGGAACACCGGCTACTGGCATAACCAGCTGACATTATGGCGTGCGCGACTCCTGAGTCGTCTCGGCGGAACCTATGTGGCGAACTGCGGGGCCGCGCGTGATTTCGCAGTGCGCAACGAGTGGATTGCGCAGGATCGCGTCACCGTCATCCGGAATCCGGTGCTTCGTCAACGTCTCGAAGAGGGACTTGCCAGCCCACCATCGCGCGGTGACCTCGGAATCGCGGCCGACGAATGGGTGGTGGGTATGGTGGCAACAATACGCCCTGTCAAGGATCATCGAACATTCTTGTGTTCAGCCCGCTTGGTGCTGGATCGCTACCCGATGACGAGGTTTCTGCTGATCGGGACCGAGGATCCAAAGTGCGCTCGCGAGTTGCGCGCTTTGAGCCGCACGCTGGGGATCGAGCGGCAACTGACTTGGGTCGGGCCCGTAAAGAACCCGTTACACTTGCTTCCCTTGTTTGATGTGGCCGTACTGTCAAGCCGGTCCGAGGGAATGTCGAACGCTCTGCTCGAGTATGCGGCGGCTGGAATTGCTACTGTGGCCACCGATGTGGGCGCAGCACGTGAGATCATTGACGACGAGGTGTGCGGGTTCCTTGTTCAGCCGCGCTCGCCCGAAGCGATGGCGGACCGCATCTGCCGCCTGCTCCGAGACGATACGCTCCGACGACAATTCGGGGAGAAAGCGCAACGCAAGATCCGTGAGTCGTTTTCGGAGGAGGAAATTCTGGGTGAGTATTCCCGACTCTATCTGCGACTGGCTGGACGATGAACGTTACGATGCAACATGATGCCGCGCCGGGCATAGCCTCGCCACCCCTTGCCACAATCCGGGTGTCCGCGGTCGACAGTCTTGAGGCAGTTCCTGGCGGTGCACAAGCCTGGAACCGCCTCGTGGACGCATCCACATACCCGAATGTGTTTCGCCGCTGGGAGTGGGTAAACAAATGGTGGAACTGGTTCGGCGGCAACCGGCATCTTTACCTGCGAATCGTAATGAGGGGATCGGAACTCCTCGGCATCGTGCCAATGTACCGCACGGTAACGCGTCTGGGAGTGAAAACACTGAATTGGATCGGCGCGGGAGGCCCCACCTTTCCCGAGTACCTCGGCCCGATCGTCCACCAAGACCGCGCGACCGAAGTCGTCGCAGAAATCGCGAACCATTTTCGAAGCGGCCGCGGCAATTGGGACAAGATCCTCTTTCCGGACACAGCTCCCGACGATCTCGCCACTATCCAATTGATTACCGCTCTGGCCGAAACGCATTCTACGATTCGCGCGCCGGGCGAGATCTGCGCGTATTTCTTTTTTCCCTCGTCTTTTGAGGGGCTCATGGCCCGGCTAACCTCACATGGTCGGCAGCGCAAGAAACGACAGCTCAGAAGAGCTAAGGAGGAACTGGAAGCATCACTGGATGTTTCAAGCGATGTCGAGACCATCTCCGAATGGTTTCCCACCATGAAGCGATTGAGCATCTCTTCCAAGGAACGGGCTGGGCAGGTCAGCCCATTCTTGAATCTCGAGTACGCGGGGTTTCATCGCGACGCATGCCGGGCACTCGGTCGCGCCTCCCTCTCGCGCGTGTACATGTTGCTACTCCGCGGCTCCCCTGCCGCGTTCCTGTACGGCTTCCTATATCAAGGAAAGTTCTACGCCTTTCAGACCGGCTATGATTGCGATCTAGAAGCCTATAGCCCCGGTGATATTCTCTTCCAGATGGTCTACGAGCATCTTATTGGCGAGAAAGCGGAGGAGTTCGACTACTTACGCGGTGGTGAGGCGTACAAGCGCCAGTTCGCGGATCTGGAACGTCGCACCGAGACGACATTAGTGTTTCGGCGGCGCGGTATCGGCTACGTGACTGACACCTTCGCTTTGCAGTGCATCAAGAAAGTTCGGTCGGCAATAAAGAACTATCTCTTAAACCGAACGGCAGGACGCAATAGCCTCGCAGCGTCCCGTTCCGACAAATCCTCCACCCAACCCTGACCGGAGAACGCGTTTGACGGTTCGGCACGCTATTCGAGACCTTCTCGTGCTGTTTGCGGTAATCGCAACATTCCCCGCGTGGGGTGCGGTTAAACTCGGCGACTTAGTCGGCGGAGGCACTGGTCTATTTTCGACGTTTTCTGAACTGCTGTCACTTGTGCCAGGACATTCCGGCGTTTTCCTGCGCCGCGGATTCTACCTGATGACTCTCGAACGCTGCGCTCGCGACGTTTGTATCTCCTTCGGAACTTTGGTCTGCCACAGGCAGGTGCGAATTGGCTCCCAAGTCTACATCGGCGGACGCTGCACGATCGGGACGTGCGACATCGGAGACTTCGCGCTGATCGGCAGCAATGTCGACATTCTAAGTGGCAATCGTCAACACAGTTCCAGCGACCCAAGCCTTCCGCGAAGCGTTCAGAAAGGGACGTTCCAGACGATTCGTATCGGCAGAAACACCTGGCTGGGAAACAGCACTGTAATTATGGCGGATGTCGGTGATGACAGTATCATCGGAGCCGGCAGCGTCGTGGTTAAGCCGATTCCGTCGCACTCGGTAGCGGTCGGCAACCCGGCGGTGGTAAAACACAATATCAAGTCCGGCGTGCGAACGCCCCACCGCACACGACTTAACATATGATCTACGTGCTTGCCGGCTATATGTTCCTCTTCGTTCATAGGCCCTTTGAAATCTGGCCATGGCTGGGGACCGTGCGGATCGAGCGTCTGTATATGCTGTGTGCGCTCCTGTGGTGGATAACGTCATCTGAAAAACAACTTATTAACAATAAACTAACCGTCAGCCTAACATTGCTAGCACTTTCAATAACGACATCGAGCATAATTGGAGCGTATGCCCCTGATCTCTCAACCAACATGCTTTTGCAGCACTGGCTAAAACTCGCAGTATTCTACATACTCGTAGTGACGACGGTGCGAGACGAGCGCAGCTTACGTTTTCTGATCACCGCTTTTCTTTCTGCAAATGCGCTGTATATGCTTCACTCGCTCCGAGAGTTCTACTGTGGACATGGTCAATACCGCATGGGTGTTTGGCGTATGGTCGGCGTCGGCAGCAGCTACGCCGATCCAAACTCATTTGCAGCGACGCTTGTCTATGCATTGCCTATGGTTTATCCGCTATGGGGCGAGTGCCGCGCGAAGTCGTGCCGACTTGCACTGATTGGTTATTCAGTGGTAACGCTTCTGTGTGTGTTGCTCACTGGGTCGCGCAGTTCGCTATGTGCACTTATATTTCTCTTCGCTGTTGTGACGTGCGTTTCGCCGCATCGGCTCAAGCTTATAGCTGCCTATGCCGTACTAGTGCCGATAGTTTGGAATAGCCTGCGTCCAGATCTACGCGACCGATACCTAACGATTGTTGACTCTTCCTACGGACCCCGAAGCGCACAAGTTTCCGCTGAGGGGCGTATTGAAGGGTTTCGCGACGGGGTAAGACTTTGGCGGTTATATCCATTCTTCGGCGTGGGACCTGCGGCATTTCGCAAGGCAAACGAGACCGGCATGCAGCCGCATAATCTATACGGCCAAGTGCTCGGCGAATTGGGGACGTTTGGCGCTATCGCACTGATGGCAACTGTCTGCGGATTCGTTGGCAGTCTTCTGACTTTGAAACGCCTGCGTCGCAACAACCCGAAATGGAGCCAAGGCTTTTTAGACCGGGTGATCAAGGCAGCGAACGTTACCGTGATGTTGCTGCTGCTGGATGGACTGACCGGCCACAACCTGTACCGATACACTTGGTTGTGGTTTGGAGCCTTCCAAGTGGTCGCCCTCCATTGCCTGGAAGGGCGTGCCGAGACACACCCCGACGCTTGCACACCAAATGGGCATACGCTGGTATTTCAACGTAATGCGGACTGCAGTACCATTTCTAATGCGCAGCAACCGAATTGGCACCCTTGATATGCTAAACGACTGACTCTGCTCCAGAGACATTGCGCACCACCTTTGCCGCCTCGCGCAAGACCGGAACCCGCCATTGACCGATGTTTGCCGAAAAAGAACTAAAAACAACACTTAAGGAATTTCTTCCGTGCGCGTCGGGCGTGCCAATCCAATGATCCCACCTGGCCCATTTGCGATCTTACGGCGAGACCCTCAAACGCCGTCCGCACAACTCAAAGCGCGAATAAAGTGGCTGCTTGGACTTCCGCCATACAGTCAACTCAGTGTTCTTTCCAGAAAGATTCGGAACCTTGAAACGATCAGGCCCCTAGGCGCTACACGACCACTCACTTCCGAACAGCAACACACCATTGAGGGCTACTGGCGTAGGTTCGGAATTCGGCTCAATCTCTCGTGGCATCGGCTTTACATGTCCGTGCATCCCGATACACGTGCGCAGTGGTACATACCTGAGGATTTGTATTATACATACATCGAGCCGACTCTGAATCGAATTGACCTAGCACCAGCATATGAGGACAAAAATGCATATGATTATCTCTTTCCAGACGCATTGCGCCCAGTCAACGTACTGCGTCGGATTCACGGTCGCTACTACGACAAGTCTTACAGAGAAGTCAATATTACCGAAGCTGATGCACTTTTGACCCGCGATGAACGGTGCCTCTTTGTCAAGCCCTCACTGAACGGGTGGGGAGGGCGCGATGTACGTAGGCTAGTGGTCGACCGAGCCACTGTCCAGCTGGATGGCACGCGTGTGACGCTTTCACAACTCGAGGCTCGTTACGGACTGGACTTTGTGATTCAGCACGAAATCGTTCAACATCCGATGCTCGCGGCCTTCCACAAGCAGTCAGTGAACACGCTTCGCATATACACACTCCGCACGCCGGATGTGGTTTCCGTGGCCTCCGCAGTACTGCGCATGGGCGTAAACGGAGCTGCCGTCGACAACCAGACAATCGGCGGACTCTCGTGCGGAGTTACCTCGGAGGGCGTGCTGTGCAGCTACGCAATTGACAAGTTATTTCGCACGTTCACTGCACACCCAACGAGCGGAAAGCTGTTTGCGGATTTCCAGGTGCCAGCTTGGAGTGAAGCGTCGCGGCTTGCATCTGAATTGCACCAACGACTCCCATACTTTGACACAGCATCATGGGACATCGCGGTGACCGACCAGGCCGTACCTATGCTCGTCGAGGTGAACCTTGCTGGGCAGGGGATTAACTTGCTTCAGGGAAACAATGGGCCTTTGTTCGGTGAGCGGACAAATGAAGTATTGCGGCGGGTGTTTTGCGAGGCGTGTGGCTAGCCTGGATTCCCATACAACGAACGGACCTAAGAATTGGCCCCGTGGTTGGGCTGGACTTAGGCGGTCGCTTTACACCATACGAGCACGTTCAGCCGAGTTGAAATCGCACGCGGCGTCCGATCCAGG
>CAIPEB010000755.1 GCA_903863885.1 uncultured Planctomycetaceae bacterium
CGTTCCTGCTGAACAGTCCCTACGGACCCGACGAGGTCTGGAATCAGATCCCGCAGGAAACGCAGCAGCAGATCATCGAAAAGAAGCTGAAGTTCTATGTCGTCGACGCGCTCGAAGTGGCCCGCAACGCGGGTCTTGGCGGACGCATCAATACGGTGATGCAGACGTGCTTTTTCGCGATCTCCGGCGTGCTGCCCCGCGAGGAAGCGATCGACGAGATCAAGAAGGCGATCAAGAAGACCTGGGGCCGTCGTGGCGAGGCCGTGGTCCAGAAGAACTTCGCCGCGGTGGACGCCTCGGTCGCCGGCATCAACGAGGTGAAGTATCCGAATCAGGCCACGAGCACCAAGAAACGCCTGCCTGCGGTTGTCGGCGAGTGCTCGGACTTCGTGAAGCGAACAACGGCGATGATTCTCGAAGGTCGCGGCGACCTGCTGCCGGTCAGCGCTCTGCCGGTGGACGGCACGTTCCCGACGGCCACGGCCCGCGTCGAGAAGCGAAGCATCGCGCAGGACATCCCGATCTGGGACGAGAAGATCTGCATCCAGTGCGGCATCTGCTCGCTGGTCTGCCCCCACGCCGCGATCCGCATGAAGATCTACAGCCCGGACGCCGCCAAGGCGAAGCCGGCCGGCTTCGTGACGACCGCCTACAAGGGCAAGGACTATCCGGATCAGCTGTTCACGATTCAGGTCGCGCCCGACGATTGCACCGGCTGCTGCGTGTGCGTTGACGTCTGCCCGGCCAAGAGCAAGGAAGTGGCCAAGCACAAGGCGATCAACATGGCTCCGAAGCTCGAGCACCTTGATCGCGAACGGGAGAATTTCGACTTCTTCCTCGGCCTGCCCGATCTGGACCGCACCACGGTCAAGACCGACACGGTCAAGGGATCGCAGATGCTCCTGCCGCTGTTCGAGTACTCCGGGGCGTGCGCCGGTTGCGGCGAGACGCCTTACTTGAAACTGATGAGCCAGCTGTTCGGAGATCGCGCGTTGATCGGCAACGCCACGGGCTGTTCGTCGATTTACGGCGGCAACCTGCCGACGACTCCGTACACGGTCGACGCCCACGGTCGCGGACCGACCTGGAACAACTCGTTGTTCGAGGACAACGCGGAGTTCGGCCTGGGGTTGCGGCTGGCCGTCGATCAACAGCATGTATTCGCCAAGCAACTGCTGCAGGAACTGTCGAGTGAAGTCGGCGGCGATCTGGTCGCAGCCCTCCTCACCGCGCCGCAGGTCACCGAAGCGGACATCCGCGCCCAGCGCGACCGCGTAGCCGAGCTTCACAAGCGGCTGGCCCAGTCCAAGTCGCCGGCGGCAGCTCGCCTGATTCCGATCGCGGAATCGCTGGTCAAACGCAGCGTCTGGATCGTCGGCGGCGACGGCTGGGCGTACGACATCGGGTTCGGCGGTCTGGACCACATCCTCACCACCGGACGCGATGTGAACATCCTCGTCCTGGACACCGGCGTGTATTCCAACACGGGCGGCCAGGCCTCGAAGGCCACGCCCCGCGGAGCCGTCGCGAAGTTCGCTTCGGCCGGCAAGCCCGCCCGCCGCAAGGACCTCGGCATGCTGGCCGTGTCCTACGGCAGCGTGTATGTCGCTCAGGTCTCCATGGGATCGAACCCGGCACAAACCGTGCGTGCGTTCCACGAGGCCGAATCGTATCCGGGCGTGTCCCTGATTCTCGCCTACAGTCATTGCATCGCGCACGGCATCAACATGGAAACCGCGATGACGCACCAGAAGGACGCCGTCAATTCGGGCTTCTGGCCGCTCTATCGCTACGATCCGCGCGAAGCGGTCGCTGGCGGAACTCCGTTCCACCTCGACAGCCGCAAGCCGAAGATGCCGTTCAAGGAATTCGCGATGCAGGAAGCCCGCTTTGCCATGCTCAGCCGCACCGACCCGGCCGCGGCGGAACGACTGTTCAATCTGGCACAGCAGGATATTGACGATCAGTGGAACTACTACGAACAAATGGCCACGGTGAAGCGGACCATGGCTACTGAAAGTGAAGAGGTGAAAGCATGAGCATTGATCTCTCGACAGAATACCTGGGCCTGAAACTCGCCCATCCGCTGGTGGCGTCGGCCAGTCCGATTTCCGCCCACCTCGATGGGATTCAGAAACTCGAACAGTCCGGCGCGGCCGCGATCGTCATGCCGTCCCTGTTCGAGGAACAGATCATCCACGACGAGCAGGAAATCAACCGTCTCTACGAGTACAAAGCCGACTCGTTCGCCGAGTCCCTGTCGTACTTTCCCGAGCCGGAGGATTTCCGCTCGACGACCAAGGAGTACCTGGCCACTCTGGAGCAGGCGAAAAAGACGGTCAAAGTGCCGGTGATCGCCAGCCTCAACGGCTGCTCGGCCGGCGGCTGGACGAGCTACGCCAAGTCGATGCAGGACGCCGGCGCCGATGCGCTGGAGTTGAACATCTATTTCGTCCCGACCGATCCCGACGCCAGCGCCTCGGACGTCGAAAAGCGATACGTCGATCTGGTCGCCTCTGTGCGGAAATATGTTTCGATTCCGCTGGCCGTCAAGTTCGGCACGAATTTCAGCAGCATCCCGCACTTCGCCCGGCAGCTTACCGCCGCCGGCGCGAACGGGCTGGTGCTGTTCAACCGGTGGCTCGAACCGGATATCGACCTGGAAGAGCTCCATATCACGCCGAACCTCGTGCTGAGCAACCGCTATGAAATGCGGGTGCCCCTGCGTTGGATTGCCATCCTCCGCGAGCACCTCAGCGTTTCCCTGGCGGCCACCAGCGGCGTGCACTATGCTGAAGACGTGATCAAACTCGTCCTGGCGGGCGCGGATGTGGTGATGCTGGCTTCGGCGTTGCTGAAGTACGGGCCCGAAACGCTCGGAAAACTCCGCGAAGACCTGCGGGTCTGGATGGAAGAGAAGGATTACGAGTCCGTCAAGCAGATGAAGGGAAGCATGAGCCGAGCCAATTGCCCGCAGCCCAGCGAACTGGAACGCGGCAATTACATGAAGGCTCTGGTTTCCTACACGACTCCGACGGAAATCTGATCCGTCCACGTCGCCGACAGGACGCTATGAATCGGGAACCGGGCGCTCTTGCAGCGTCCGGTTCCGTTTTTTTCTCGACTCGGCGTCGATTGCGCGGCACTTCATGCTGAATCCCAAGCCAAGCCGTCCACCGGAAGCCGCTTCGCCGGCAGCTCAGCGACTGGTCTTGGGCGGCCGCGTGCAGGGGCTCGGAGTGCGTCCGGCGATTTACCGGCTCGCCTCTTTCCTCGGCCTGGCCGGCTCGGTGCGCAATACGATCCGCGGAGTCGAAATCGAAGTCGAAGGCGATGCCGAGGCGGTGGCACAATTCGCCCGGCGTCTCCCCGAGTTCATGCCCGCCGGGGCTCGGATCGAGCGGCTCGCTACGGAAGCGATCGAACCGGCCGGCGCGACGGAATTTACGATCGTGCGGGATCCGCAAAACGGTCCGCTCGGGACCCGCATTCCGGCCGACATGCGGGTGTGCGACGACTGCTTGCGGGAGATCTTCGATCAAGCCGACCGGCGGTTTCGATATCCGTTCACCAGCTGCACCGCGTGTGGCCCGCGCTATACGATCATCGAACGCATGCCTTACGAGCGGCACGACATCACGATGTCGGTCTTCGCGTTCTGCCAGCCGTGCCGGCGCGAGTATGAAACGCCTGGCAATCGGCGCTTTCATGCACAAACCAATGCGTGCGCCGCGTGCGGACCGGAAGTCTGGAGCGTCACAGCTTCGGATCGTTCCAGCCTTCGAGGCGACGATGCAATCCGCGCGGCCGGTTCCGCGCTGCGACACGGCAGGATCCTCGCGCTGCGGGGAATCGGCGGATACCAGTTGCTGGCCGATGCAACCTGCGAACAGTCCGTGAGCCGCCTGCGCGAGCTCAAACGGCGCCGAGCCAAGCCGCTGGCGGTCATGGTGCACTCCGCGGCACAGGCTCAGGAGTTCGCAAAGCTTGATTCGATGGAACTGGAACTGCTCGACGACCGCAGCAATCCGATCGTGCTGGCCGACGCGAGGACCGACCGGACCTTGGCTCCCTCAGTGAGTTCCGGCTTTGCCACGCTCGGCCTGATGCTGCCCACCACGCCGCTGCACGCGATGCTGGCGAGTGACTTGCAGACACCGCTCGTCTGCACCAGCGGCAACCTCGAAGGTGAAACACTGGCGTACGAGATCGAGGAAGCGGAAAAAGACCTCGCGGGCCTGTGCGACTTGTGGCTGCACCACAACCGGCCGATCGCGCGGCCGCTGGACGACAGTGTCGTGCGGGGGATGGACGGCCGAAGCGTAACGATCCGCCTGGCCCGCGGTCTTGCGCCGCTTGCGCTGGACATTGAAGACGCTCCTCCCATGCTCGCACTGGGGGGCCATTTCAAGAACGCGGTTGCCTGGACGAACGGCGCACAAGCGGTGCTGGGCCCGCACATCGGCGACCTCGACGGCGTCGCGTGCCGCCGAAGATACCTCGACCAATGCGAAGACTGGCAGAACCTGTATCGCGGCTCGCCCCGCTATCTCGTCCACGATCTGCATCCCGAATACTATTCGACAATCTGGGCCCAGCAGCAGGGCCTGCCGACGATCGGAGTCCAGCACCATCATGCGCACGTGGCCGCGGGAATGCTCGAGCATGGGTGGCTTGATCGAACGGTGCTCGGGATTGCGTGGGACGGCACCGGCTACGGACTTGACGGCACGATCTGGGGCGGTGAGTTTCTGATCGCCCGCGCCGGCGGCTTTGAACGGATCGGTCACTTGCGACCGTTCCGGTTGCCGGGCGGTGAGGCGGCCATCCACGCACCCTGGCGGATTGCCCTCTCCATCGCCGCCGAGTTATTCGGCAAAGACGAAGCCGCCCGCTGGCCATGGGGGCCGGCCGCGAGCGCCAAGCTGGCCGCTCTCCTGCCGATCCTGGACCGGCCGACGTTCTCGCCGCGGACAACCAGCGCCGGGCGGTTGTTCGATGCGGCCGCCGTCTTCATTCTCGGACGGGAAGAAGCCGGTTTTGAGGGTCATTTGGCGATGTTGCTCGAGGCGACCGCTGACCGTCGAGCCTCTGGAGAGTATGATTTTCCAATGACGTCCGGCGCGCCTTTTCAGCTCGACTGGCGTCCCTTGTTTCAAGGACTCCTGGCCGACCGGATCCAGGGAACAGCACCCGCAGTCATGGCGATGCGCTTTCACCGCACGCTGGCCCGCGCAGCCGTGCGGGTCTGGCAGCAGCGGCAGCACCTGCCTGTGGTACTGGGCGGCGGCGTGTTCCAAAACCGGCTGCTCGTGGAGTTGATTTCCGAAATGGTTCCCGGCCTGCAACGGTCGAGCTTCGGCAGGCCGGCGATGATTCCGCCCAACGACGGAGGCTTGGCCGCCGGTCAGCTGGCCGTTGCCGCCGCAAAAATCAGGGAGCAAGTTTGATGTGCCTGGCGATACCCGGCTGCGTGATTCAGTGGAACGAGACAGACTCGCCTTTTGCCAGCGCTGTCGTGGAATTCGCGGGGGTCCGCCGCGAGGTGAACATGGCCCTGGTTCCGGAAGCGCGCGAAGGAGACTACGTCCTGGTTCACGCCGGCGTGGCGATCAGCTGCATCGATCCTGAAGAAGCCCGCAAGGTCTTTGAGACGCTGCACGAATTGGCACTCGCCGATGAGAAGGCTCACGCGGAGGCGGCCGAAGCCGACCGGGACGAGGAGCCGGGAGCCAACGCATGAAGTTCCTGGACGAGTTCCGCGCTCCCGAGTCCTGCCGCCGGCTGCTCGAACGGATCCGTGCTGCCGCTTCGCGCGAATGGACGATCATGGAGGTTTGCGGCGGCCAGACGCATGGCCTGCTTCGCTACGGCATAGATCAAGAACTGGGCGGCTGCGTGCGTCTCGTGCACGGGCCGGGGTGTCCCGTCTGTGTAACTCCGCTCGAGTCCATTGACTTCGCAATCACGCTGGCACGTCGCGACGATACGTTGCTGGCCAGTTTCGGCGATATGCTCCGCGTGCCCGGCAGTCGCGAGAGTCTGCTGCAGGTCCGCGCTGCCACCGGCAATGTGCGGGTCGTCTATTCGCCCCTCGACGCCGTGACGCTCGCACAGAAGACGCCCGACAAGCAGATCGTCTTCTTCGCAGTGGGATTCGAGACGACAACGCCCGCCACGGCGCTGGCCGTTCAGCAGGCCAGCCGATTGGGACTGAAAAACTTCTCGCTGCTCGTATCGCATGTGCGGGTCCTGCCCGCGATGGAACTTCTGGCCGGCGATCCGGGCAACGGAATCAACGGTTTCCTTGCGGCAGGCCATGTTTGCACGGTCGGCGGTTTCGACACGTATGAAGAATTCACAGCCCGATACAAACTGCCCGTGGTCGTTACCGGATTTGAGCCGGTCGACCTGCTCACCGGAATTCTGGAATGTGTCGAGCAACTGGAACGGCACGAGGCGACGGTCGCCAACTGCTATTCGCGCAGCGCCCGCCGCGAGGGCAATCGGGCGGCGCTTTCGCTGATCGATGCGATCTACGAACCTTGCGACCGGCCGTGGCGAGGTCTCGGCGTTGTCCCGATGGGCGGCATGCGACTGCGGGCCGAGTGGGCGGAATGGGACGCGCAGCGGCGTTTTCAGCAGGAAATGCCGCCGGTCGCAGAACCGGCCGAGTGCCGCAGCGGGGAAGTGCTGACGGGCCGCATCAAACCGCCCGACTGCGAGTGCTTCGCGACCCGATGCACTCCCGAATCGCCGCTCGGCGCGCCCATGGTATCCGCCGAAGGCGCCTGCGCGGCATATTACCGCTATGCCTTGGCGCGTCGCGATCCCCGGACTCGCTGACACAGGACACGATTTGCAGAAACTGAATCACCTGCTCGAGCGGAACAGCAGACAAGCCGACCTCGTATCGAAGGAGTTGCAGCCATGAGTGGCAGTTTATCGGGGTTCGCCTGTCCCGCACCCGATGCTGGAGGCGATAAGATCACGCTGGCACATGGCGAAGGCGGAAGATTGATGCGCCGCCTGATCCAGCAGACGGTGCTGCCCCGACTCGGCAACGAAGCGCTGAACTCGCTTGGCGACGCGGCAATACTACAGACCGCAAATTCGCGGTTGGCTGTATCGACGGATAGCTACGTCGTGTCGCCGCTTTTCTTCCCGGGCGGCGATATCGGGAAACTGGCCGTCTTCGGCACGGTCAACGACCTGGCCGTCAGCGGCGCAAAACCGCTGGCGATCAGCCTCGCCATGATCGTCGAGGAAGGGCTTCCTCTGGAGACGCTCGAACGCGTTCTGGCGAGCGTTGCCTCGGCAGCCGCGCAGGTGGGCGTGCCGATCGTCACTGGCGATACCAAAGTCGTCCCGCGCCACGCGGCCGATTCCCTGTTCCTGAACACGACCGGCATCGGGGAGGTCTTCTTTCCCATCCCCGGACCCGACGGACTTTGCGAGGGAGACGAGATTCTTGTCACAGGACCCGTGGGCCGACACGGGATGGCCGTCATGACCTGCCGCGAAGGGCTGGAATTCAATCCGGCGCCGACAAGCGACTGCGCTCCGCTGCTCGATGCGGTTACTGCACTGCAGCAATCCGGACTGCCGGTCCGCGCCATGCGCGATGCGACGCGCGGCGGACTGGCGGCGGTGCTTCACGAATGGGCCCAGTCCAGTCGACTGACAATGGCGGTGCAGGAAGCCCAAGTCCCCGTAACGGATGAAGTGCGAGGCGCGTGCGAACTGCTCGGGCTCGATCCGATCCACGTCGCCAACGAGGGAACCATGGTCGTCGCCGTCGCCCCGGGCGCAGGCGAAGCGGCCGTGAAAGTCCTGCGCCGCGTGCCGCACTGCGAAGGCGCATCGCGGATCGGCCAGGCCATTATGGGCGGAATCGCCCCTGTGGTTGTGCGTCGAGTCTTCGGTCCCGAAATACCGCTCGACGAACCGCTCGGCGCTCCATTACCGCGAATCTGTTGAAACCCCACCTCGCGCAACTGCGTCGAATCCGCCGCAAACGCGGCGCGTCAGGTCGTGTCGTTCAGCCAGCTGTAATTCCAGAGCGGATTGCCGCACTTGGAGCACTGCTCGCCATTCTTTAACACCTTGCCGTGGCACGCCTGGCAATCGCCGATCGACGGCAGCCACGAAATCTGCTGCTCCCGAAGTTCCGTAGCAGCAGCCGCGTCGCCGAAGGCAATCGCCGTAACGATGCCTGCTCCGAGCGGGAACAGGCGATAGAGCACCAGCGGCGCATGTGTGGCTTCGGGGAAGGTCTTTTCCAGCACTCGCGAGAAAGCGCTGCGGCGATTTTCGGCTGACAGCTCCAGGTACTGCGCCAGATGCCGCGCCACGAGTTCGGCATCGGGCTCGGATTCCAGCCGCAGTCGTCGCAGCCAGTCCACGTACCATGCGCGATCGCTGACGTATTGGCGGCTCCCCGCCTCTACCGCAGATACGGCAATCTGATAGACGTCGATCTCCAATCGCGTTTTCGTCAGGATCTTCAGCACGGAATAGGGAATCACCATTGAATCCTGGCCGACATTGCGTTCCACATCCTCGTGGACTCGCGTAAACAGCAGATTCTGCAGCGTCGTCAGCCCCGTGCAGAGCGAATCCACTACAGCGCCGGCATCTGACCGCGGTTGGTGCGCACTGAATTCCTCGACGAATTTCTGTCGTCTTGCCTTGTCGTTCTGCTGCGCCATTGCGGAACCCTCCACACCACCACGATCGCGGAACTAAGACAACTAGACACCAACGGATTGCGCTTGAAAAGACCGCTCGCACCGCAGGCGACCGCTCCGCGGAAGAGATTCCCGCGCATCGCGGCAACCGTTGCACGAAACGAACCGGGCGAAGCCCCTATTTCGGCGGTTCTGCAAGAGTCTCGTAGGAAACCGTCTGCACCGAATGCTCGGCGCGCGGCGAGGCGACCGGCGGAAGCCGGCGAGCCACAGGTGATTCGGCCGGGACGGGTTCGCGCTGAGCAATCATCGTCGGCTGCATACTCTCGCCGCCCGGCGGCGTGTTGTCGGGTGATGCCCCGCTGGAAATCGACGTCTGCTGCACGGCCGCCACGACGAACTCACGGGACGCCCGTTCCACTCGATTCATCGCATCCTGCCGGTAGTTGCGCGGCACGCGACCCGCTGCCTCGAGGTATCGCTGCGCACGCGTGAAATTCCCGCCGGCTTCCGCCGCTACGGCCAAGTTGAACGCGGCGGCCGACTTCGACGACTCGCCCTGCAAAGCAGCTTCCCACTTTCGGGTTGCCTCTTCCCATCGACCTTGTTTTGCCAGCACGTTGCCACGATAGACCTGAGCACCGCGGATCGTCAGCGGAGCATATGCCAACCGAACCTCCTCTGTCACCGAATGCGGGGCAATTCGATGCGCAAGTTCGGTCACCGCTGCCAACCCCGCCGCGTCGCGCGATCCTTGAACCCCTTCTTTGCTCCGATCCGGCGGACGCCTGCCCGCCCAGCTGTACTCGTCGGTCTGGCAATGCCAGGGAACGCGAATGATACCGCTGTCCATTAACCGGCCGTCCGGCACACCGAATACCTGGAATGCAAGCAGCAGAACCGGATTCGCACCCTCGCGCACGCCTGAATCGGACGATTTCTCACCGCTGAAACGGTAGACAAGCAACGAATCGCCACCCGCCCGCTGCGCACAGATAGCCGCTGCCGGCATCTGCAGGTTCCCGTTTGCGTCCCGCGTCAGACAGTCGGGCCAGTTACAGAGAGCCGCCTCCTCCAACACTTCGTAGCTGCGGCCCGCGCGAAGCAGATTAACCAGAGTTTCGCAAGCAGCGGGACACGTATCACTCCGGTCGGATGCGTCGATCACGGCAAGGTGATCGATTTCTCGGATGTCCACGGTCGCAGGGCGCAGATGCGTTACAGTCGCCGTGTGCGCACAACCGCTGCACGCAACCAGTGCGATGCTCAGAGCCATCAACAGAAGGTGGCAGCACCAAACTGAACGCATAGAAAACAAGAGTTCGTCAGTTGCTATTAATCCAGGCAAGATAGGAAGTGCAAGAAACCGCGAACGCGGTTTCTGATGCAGTCTTTGCTGTCGCTTGATGCAACGCTTGCAGTTAAACCGCCACGCCAAAAGAAGGGAACGACGGGCGTTTAACCAATAAAGCTGTATCGACGCGGCGCGACCGGTTCCGTTACTATTTCCCACCCTGCGGCAGGCGGGAATTACCGGAAGGGCCCCAGGCGGCGGGGGCGGATGCCACCATGGATACCGGAGAACGACTGAACTTCAGACATCTTGTGTATCCTGATCCAAGCTCGGAGCGTCAACCAACGAATGCTGATTTGAGACGCGGGATGCCGGACAGGAACTCCAGACTCTGGGCTCCAGACTTGAGAGATTTAACGGGGATCGCCCCAGTTTTACCGGCAGACTCCGAAAAATCCGCCGGAAAAGAAGAACAAAAGGCAGCACAAGAATCCACGGTACCCATTACCGTAACAAGACTTACAATCACACATCACTTGCCCTGACGATCTGCCAGCGCGGTGACCCGGTCGGTTCGGACTGAAGGCTCGCTCCCATTTGGACCGATGCCAAGAGAACAGAGAGTGGCGGATCAAAGGCCCGAGGAGCAAATTGAAAATGACCAGTGTTGCCCGTGACCCCGCAGTCCCCCAGCGAAAAGCGGACAAGCCGGTTCGCGCCGAGCCTCACTCGGCCAGCCTCCGCGTGCTCGTGGCCGAGGACGGGTTGGTGAATCGCAAACTGGCCGTCAGTGTTCTGCAGCGTGAAGGCCACGAAGTCACGCTGGCGACGAACGGCGAGAACGCATTGCGAGCGCTGCGGTACGCCAACTTCGACCTTGTGTTGATGGATGTCGAGATGCCCGTGATGAACGGGCTGGATGCCACGCGAGCAATCCGCGAACGAGAACGGAACACAGGAACCTACACGCCGATCGTAGCGCTTACCTCGAACACGAATCGCGAAGAGTGTCTCGAGGCCGGCATGGATGCATTTCTTTCCAAGCCGCTGCGTCCCGAGGCACTCAAGCGAGTGCTTGGCCGGGTCATCAAAGGCAGCGCGGCCTGAGTATCTCAAGCCAGCGAGTTCTGTGGCGCGGACCGTCGCCGATCTCGGCCGGTCCTTCTCGGCTCAATCGATGATGCGATTGATCGGGTATTCCACAATGCCTTTCGCGCCGGCGCTTTTGAGCCGCGGCACGATCGTGCGCACCACGGCTTCGGGCACGATCGTGTTTACGGCGACCCATTCAGCATCGGACAACGAAGACACCGTCGGAGTCTGCAGCGCCGGCAGTTGCTGCAGCACTCCGTCCAACTGATCGAGCCGCACGTTCATCATGAGCCCCACGCGTCCCTCTGCGGCCAGGCATGACTGGAGCATCAGGGCCATGTTGCTGAGCTTCTCGCGTTTCCATGGATCGACGTAGGCGGGCTTGTTGGCGATAAACCGCGTCGTACTTTGCAGCACTTCATCAACAATTCGCAGGTTGTTGGCCCGCAGCGAACTGCCTGTTTCGGTGACTTCAACGATCGCGTCGGCCAATTGGGGTGGCTTTACTTCGGTCGCTCCCCACGAGAACTCGACCTTCGCCGAAACGCCGTGACGGGCCAGATACCGCTTCGTCAGTCCCACGGCTTCCGTGGCGATCCGCTTGCCTTCGAGATCCGCCACCGTCTTGACCGGTGAATCTTCCGGAACGCACAGCACCCACCGCACGGGACGTCGGCTGACCTTCGAGAACAGCAGTTCACAGATTTCGACGACATCCGCTTCGGTCTCATGGATCCAGTCGTAACCCGTGATGCCCGCGTCGAGAATTCCCTGCTCGACATATCGCGCCATCTCCTGGGCTCGAATCAGCAGGCACTCGATTTCATCGTCGTCGATCGTGGGATAATACGAACGCGACGAGAACGTGATATTGTAGCCGGCTTTCTTGAACAACTCCGCCGTTGCTTGCTGCAGACTGCCCGCCGGAATGCCGAGTTTCAGTTTGTTCTGGGACATGGAATCACTCGAGTGGAAAGAAAAGGACTGCCGGTTACTTCTTGTAGACCTGAGCCGGATCGAACAGACGCTCGCCCACAACCTGGATGGACCGAGTCGCCGGGTCGATCTTGCGGAAGAAGCAACTGCGGAAGCCTTCGTGGCAGGCCGCGCCGCCGATTTGATGGACCTTCACCAGCAGCGTATCAGCATCACAGTCGAAGAAAATCTCTTTCAACTGCTGCACGTTGCCGCTCTCTTCGCCCTTGCGCCACAGCCGGTTGCGGCTGCGACTGTAGTAACAGACGCGGCCCGTGTGAAGCGTCTCTTCGTAGGCTTCCCGGTTCATGTAGGCCAGCATCAATACGTCCCCGGTTTCCGCATCTTGCGCGACCACCGGAATCAACTCGACCTTCTCAAAATTCGGACCATCCGCCATGGGGTATTTTTCCGTGTTGGGTGTATTTTCCGTGAAGGGTGTGCGATTTGCGGGGAAGGTGCTACGTTAACACGAAGGTCTTCAGTTTGCCAGGAGGTTTCCAGCCTGGAATACGGCCGTTTCGTCTCGGTGAAAGAGGTTGTCCGATGGGGCTGGCGGATGGTCAGTTCGGCTGCAAACGCTCGATTCGGCGGCAAATTGAGTCCCATCGCAAAGCCCAGCCCGACAAGGAGCTGCGGAGCCAGCGCATCATCGAGCGGCTGCTCGGTACCGAATCGTTCAAGTCCGCGGCCAGCGTGCTGATCTATGTCAGTGCCCGATCCGAAGTGCGGACTCACGACTTGCTGTCGATTGCTCTGCAAAGCGGCAAGAACGTCATCGTGCCGTACTGCCTTCCGGACCGGCTGGAACTCTTCCGTCTCGAGCGAATGGACGAATTAACTCCAGGCACGTGGGGCATCCTCGAACCTGCGCCGGAACTGCGGGCATTGCCGGATCGGGCGTTCAACGTGCGCAATGTGAATTTCTTCTGTCTGCCCGGCGTGGCATTCACGCGAGACGGCGGACGACTTGGATACGGCAAAGCCTACTTTGACCGTCTGCTAAGGCATGCCGCAGCGGACGCGGTCCTCGCCGGCCTGGCCTTCGAGTGCCAATTCGTCGCCGAAATGCCCATGGAGCCCCACGATGTATGGCTGGATCTCGTCATCACAGAAGCCGACGTATACGCGGGTCCCGGCCGCCACGGTGGTCTGCGAGATCATCCGCCCGCACAGAATCGTTGAGCGATTTCATCTATTCCGGTGATTCGCCCGGCGCGCCGGCGCTTCACAGACGCCGGATGTGATAGCCGCCGTCCACATTGATGCGTTCTCCGGTGGTGAACGGAAACGCATCTGACACTACGGCGACCACCGCGCGTGCCACGTCGGACGGTTGCCCCCAACGGCGGATCGGGCTCAGTCCTTCGGCAATCAGTCGATCGTATTTTTCCCGCACGGGCGCCGTCATGTCGCTGGCGATTACTCCGGGACAGATTTCGTAAACCCGAATGCCGCAATCCGCCAGTCGCGCGGCAAGCAGCCAGGTCATCATCTGCATGCCCGCTTTGGCGATGCAGTAGTCCGGGCGGTTGGTCGACACGGCATACGCAGAGATCGACGAGATGTTCACAATCGTTCCGCGTTCGATCTTCTTTTGCCCGATCAACGGAATCATCGCCTGTGCGGCGCGCTGGGCGAGGAAAAAGGGCCCCTTCAGGTTCGTGTCGAAAACCTCATCCCAGCTTTCCTCGGTCGCCTCAAGCACGTCGCGCCGGCCGGGCGATGTGATTCCGGCGTTATTCACCAGAACATCCAGCCTGCCGAATTTCTCCAGCGTCTGCGAGATCAACCGTTCCCGATCCATGCCAAGGCCGACGTTTCCCTGGAGCGCAACGGCGCTCCCCCCCTCGGCTTCGATTTGCGCGACGAGTTCAGCCGCAGGTTGCGGACTTCGGTAGTAGTTCACCGCCACGGCGAACTGGTGTCGGGCAAGTTCAGCGGCGATCCCGGCACCGATGCCGCGCGACGAACCTGTGACAAGTGCTACAGGTCGACTGTACATATGGGAGATTAGAGCCGATGAATCTACTAGACACAAATGGAACGTCAGCAGGCTTCCCGCCAGAAACCGCCACCCGAGGCACCCCGCACAAAAAAGCAGAGGCCGAGTTCCCCGATGAAACCCGGCCTCTGCTTCTTGTTCCCTGGCGCCGAAGCGGCACAAGGCCGCTTCGGCGCTCAGCACTAAGCTCCACCATGAACCGCTCACTGCTGCGGTCGACCCAGTAACCGCGTCTCGCAGCGAGCCAGTCTCTCCAACCCAGGAGGGAGGGTTTGCGTCGGATTCCCGCAAATCACGACACAGACGGTGGAGCTTCCAGTAGTTTGTCCGCGCGGGTCCTCGGGTAGTCTGGCGGTGAACGGGCCGGACAACAGTCGTATACCATCGTCGCGGCGTCGCTCGCTCAGCCGTCGTCACTCAGGAGTGCGCGTCTGATCTGTCGGTGCAAGTGTCCTTTTTATCTCAAGGCCTGGGTGACGTACGTCACGACGCTGCGCGACAACTTCTCGATGACGTGTTCCAGGGTGACCGCGTATCCGGCGAGCATGGCTTGAACCAGTTCCGTGGTGTCGGCCTGCTCGAGGTTGCGGATGCTGCCGCGTTGTTTTATCTCCTGCCTGACCGCCGCCAGTTCGGCCAATGCCAAGTTGGCGTCAGGAACCCGAATGCAGAATCTCCCGGCCCAAGGTTCGACGTGTCGACCGCTCACCACCACGCCCAGCGCGCCTCGCAGGTACGCGTCCTCGGCCGTGTGGGCACCATCCAGGCCCGGCACAGCCAGCGCCCAGAACACGTCGCCCGTCTGAACCCGTCGGCTCTCGACCACAATTCGTTTCACCGGCTCGAACTGACCGGCCAGCGGCGGAAGCGAGCCGAGGCTCAGCTTGCCGTGGACTGCCGTTGCCAGCTCACCGATGCTGAATCTCATCCACGTTTCTCTTTTCGAGCGATGCTGGCCTTGTGAATCTTCAACGTCGGCTTGCGTTCGCCACGCAGCCACGATCGGGCGGTTTCCGCATCCGCGCAGATCGGCCGCTCGGACGGGTCGCCCAAGCCCGCGGTGCGTGAACAACCGGCGATCACAACCGTGTCGCCAGCGCGGGCCTGATCCAGCGTCCATCGGATCGCCAGTTCGCGGCGCGGAATCACGTGAGCTCGGGCCGGTCGATCGAAACCGTCAAGCAACTCGTGCACGGCCTGCAGCGGATAGGCTGAGGGAACACAGCCGTCCGTGACGACGGCCAGGTCCGCGCCTCGCTCGGCAACCCGCCCCAGCAGCACCTGCTCATCCTGCCTCTGTCCTTGACCAATGCCCAGCACGCAATACAGTTTTCCGCGAGTGACTCGCCGCAGGGAATTCAGACAGACCGCCAGGCGATCCGCCGTGTCCGCGCAGTCCGTATATACGCTGAAATCCTGCCCGCATTCGATCCGGTCCAGTCGTCCCGGTACGCGTTCAACCGCTTCCAGACCTCGAGCCACGGTCGCCAGATCGATGCCCAGCACGAGCCCCACGGCTGCGGCCGACAGACAGTTGGCAACATGGTGGTCGCCGATCATCCGCGTTCGCACCGGAACGGTCGCATCGCCGGCCGTCAGCAGGAATGTCTGTTCGCTCGGGCAGCGATCAATCACTTCGGCCATCACTTCGGCGTCTTCGCGCATGCCGACGGTGATTACGGGGCACTCCAGATTCGACAGGGCCAGGTGGCTGCCGGCGTCATCCGCGTTGATGACGGCGAAACCGCCCGGCTTGAGATATTCAAAGAAACGGGACTGAGCCCGTCGGTAATTCATCACCGAACCGTGGTGGCGGACGTGGTCCCGGCGGAGATTCGTCAGCACGGCTGCATCCAACCGCAGCCCTGAAAGCCGCCGCTGGGCCAGTCCGCAGTTGGAGACTTCAAGCACCGCGTGCGAGCACCCGTTGCCGGTCATCCGCGACAGCCAGTTCGCGCTGTCGACCGGGGCGGGCGTCGTCTGCGAGGCAGGAGCCATGTCCACCGAGTCGCTGTAGCCGATCGTGCTCGTCACTCCGACGCGACGGCGGGCCTGATGCAGCACCGAGGCCACCAGCATGCTGGTCACCGTCTTGCCGTGCGTTCCTGCGATCCCGGTCAGGTGCAGAGATTCGCCCGGATCGCCCGCCAGTCGCTGGCAGATGCGGCCGTAGGCGTCCAGGGTATGGGGAACAATGCACATCGGCACGCGAACGGGTACCAACCGCTCCACCAGCACGGCTGCTGCGCCGCGTTGGACGGCCTCTTCAACATCCTCGTGCCCGTCGCGATCCGCATCCACCACCGCTACGTACAAGTCGCCTTGCTTGCAGCGGCGGGCGTCGGTGACGCACGAAGAAACACCGATGTCGCTTGCACCCAGAAAACGTCCATCGGGCAACACCGAGCGAAGACTCGTGTGGCCCGCTTGTTCCAGCGTTCGCTGCATGTCCTGAGGCCTCCTTGCCTAGGATCCACGCATTTGCTTCTGCGAGGGGAAGTGCACTCCCGAGTCCCGTTTCCGTACGTTGCTTCGGGAGTTGTCGCGGGGGGTGAGCAGTACTCGTTACCGCACACCAACCCAGGGTCATCAATGGCGTGGGATTTTCAAGATTTTCGCGATGGTGTCAAGGCAGTTTTTTTGGGCCCCCGGCAGGTGGGCAATTGCCTTCTGTCTGTGATAGCATCGCGGGCCCCCGCCCCACCGGCCGGCGATGCCAAGATAACGCCGCACAGGACGAACCGTTGTGTGTGAGGCATGCAGCGCATTAGATTGGCGGAGGGTGTCTGGGCAACAGCGGCCTTGGCATGTCTTGTTGAGTGTTCCTATGCCAACCACAACGGAGACCGATCGCGTCGTCTTGCGCCGCATCCCGTCCGTCCCCGACCGACCGACTCCGCGCGTATTCGCAATCACTTCCCGCGAACCGCTGACGCCCGCCCTATTGGAATCCGCGCAGACAATCGCAACCAAATCCGACGCGAGTTGGGCTGTACCGCCCCCGGCTAATTCAGCGCTGTCGGGATCAGCTCCGCCCCTGTCGATGCAGATGTCGACGCCAGCAACCGACAAGAGCGTGTGGCTTGACGGCGATGCCGTCATGTGCACCTGCCCCGAATGCCACGCGCCGATGTCGATCCGACTGTGGCTGATGATCGCCGACTGCTGGCGGTGCGGTACAAGTGTCGAGTTGACGGAAGAGCAGGAGCGCGAGGTCATTCGACTGTTGCAGCAGAAGACACAGTCGCAGCACGCTGTGAGCCGCTCTCTTCCCGAGCCCGCACCGAGAATACTGATCCCGATACCTCAACCGTCGCCCCCGTCTGTTGCCGCTCCGCCGGTCCAGTCTCCTCCGCGAGTTGCGGCACCGCCCGTCGCCAAGTCGCAACCGCAGGCGAAGCACGATCGACGGTGGCAGGCCGCCGATTTGGTGCGGTTCATGCCCGCGTGGCTGATCAGCCTGATCTTCCACCTTGTCGTCCTCACGCTTCTCGGCCTGTTCAAAGTGAGCGGAGAAAGGAACAGCGGGCCGTTCATTACGCTGTCCACAGTGGTCAGCCGCACAGTGCTCGAGGGAGGCGACCGCGTGTGGGTGGACCCGCGCCGTGAGTTGGCCTTCGACCTGCCCGTGCCTCGAGACACGAATCTCGACGATCCCGAAGTGCGGGAGACGTTCGTGCAAGCCGATCAGGATGCACGCGAATTGCGACTCGACGCCGACGCCAAGGACCCCTATCTCCCTGATCTGGCCAAGGTGCGCAAGCAGGTGCGGCAGACATCGGGCGTGCCGACAACGCTTGCCGCCCGAGATCCGCGTATCCGCGTCGAGATGGTGGCACGCGAGGGAGGCACGACATTGACCGAGGCCGCCGTCTCGCGGGGTCTGCGATGGCTGGCCGAACACCAGAACAGGAACGGCAGCTGGAGTCTCGATGCGTTCAACGACTCACAGGGATGTACTTGCACCGGCGTCGGACTGCACAGCGACTCGGCCGCAACGTCGCTCTCCCTGCTTCCGTTCCTCGGGGCCGGACAGACTCACCTCGTCGGCCAGTATCGCGATGTCGTTTCGCTGGGACTGCGATGGCTGATTTCAATCCAGAAACGCAACGGCGATCTGCGGGAATCGTCCACGGGCAACAGTGGCATGTACGCTCACGGCCAGGCGGCGATTGTGCTGTGCGAAGCGTACCTGATGACAGGCGACGAGACATTCCGCGATCCGGCGCAGCGGGCGATCGCTTTCATTGTCGCCGCGCAACATCCGGCCGGAGGCTGGCGTTACTTTCCCGGTCAGGAAGGGGACACCAGCGTGCTCGGATGGCAATTGATGGCGCTGCAGAGCGCCCGAGCCGCTGGGCTCTCCGTGCCTCCGAGAACCTTCGCGTTGGCAAACCGATACCTTGACACGGTCGCAAAGGAACCCGGCGGGCGGTATGCGTATCAACCGTTCCGCGAACCCACGCACGTCATGACGGCGGAGGCGCTGCTCTGTCGCTTTTATCTCGGCAGCGGACTCGACACGGCAGGCGTTCAAGACGGCCTCGATTTTCTTGCCGATTCGCATCTTCCATCTGCCCGCGATCCGGATTTCTATTACTGGTACTACGCCACCCAGACACTGCATCACGCAGGCGGCGCTCGATGGACCCGCTGGAATCAGGCGATGAGCGACACGCTGGTCTCGTTGCAGGACCGTCGCGGTCACGAAGCCGGCAGTTGGAGGCCGATCGGACCACACACCGAAGCCGGCGGCCGAATCTACTCCACGGCGTTGGCCGTCTGCACGCTCGAAGTGTATTACCGTCATCTTCCGATCTTCCGACAATTGCGTCTCAATTGAATCAACGGATGAAAAGCGATCTCTCGAACCATTGCGGACTTGCAGCGATTCACTTGAGCAAGAAAACCGGCTATACTGTTCTGTCTGAGTCGGCGCCGCAATTGAAGCGGTGGGCGACAGGAGGCGGGCCACTTTCGGCCCATCAGGTCTCAGGAATGCAGGATCGAAGGTGGTAAAAGACGGATGAGTGACAATCCAAGGCAAGATCACTGGAAACTACTCGCAGACATTCTGGGAGCGGAAGCCGCACCGGCGCAAGAAGTTACAACTCCCGAAGCGCCCGCCACCCCCGTGCCGCCGGTCGCTGTTCCGGCAACTCCCGCATCTCCCGGCCCCCGCAAAGAGGCCAGACCTCCCGCCCCGAAACGAGAGCGGCACTGGAACTGGTTAGCCAGCGAATTGGGACTGGCTCCCGCGCCCGAACCCGCACCTGAGCCTGAGCCCGTAACCGAGCCCGAACCCGAACCCGTTCCGGAACCTAAACCTCAACCGCCGGCGGTGCCCGTCGAGGCTGCAACGGAGACGACTCCTGTTCTGGCCGCAGAGTCCGAGCCGGTCGAAGCAGAGGAAACCGCACAAGTTGAAGTGCGGGTCGAAACCCGCAGAGAATTCTCGCGTCAGGAATCCTCGCGGCGCGGAGCGAATCGGGAACAGTCGGTCCGCCAGGAGTCGATTCGGGAGATTGACGAGGAGGCGATCACCGTCGAGCGGGATTCGGCCGCGGATCCGCTGGAGATTCTGTCCGGCGAGTTCGTCGAGGAAGTTACCTCGGCGGTTGACATCACTTCGTCGGCGGACGTCGACGACCTCGACTCCGAAGCGGAGGGCGACGAAGCGGAAACACCGGCCAAGAGGCGTCGGCGCCGCAGAAGTCGCCGCCGTCGGCGCGAAGAGCGGGTTGAACCCTCGGACTCGACGACCGACGATGAGCCGGGCGAGTCTGAAGAGGCAACAGCCGTTGTTGGCGACGAGATTTCGGAAAGCGAGGCCGAATCAGACACATCAGACACAGGCGAATCGGAAGCTGCAGCTGCGGAAACCGAAGAGCAGCGTCCGAGGCGACGCCGACGCCGACGCCGTCGCGGGCCGCGCGAGGAACGAGCGGACGTCCAGACCTCGCCGCAGCCAGCCGGGCCCGAAACGGCCGACGACGAAGAGCCTCACAGCGACCTGGATGGCGACGACGAAGAAGAAGAGGAGGATGAGGAGGGAACCGAAGACGGGCGGCCCAAGCACCGCAAGATTCCCTCGTGGGGCGAAGCGATGGAGCACATCATCTCGTCCAACATGGCAGCCCGTGCTCGGCATCCGAACGGTCCGCATCGCGGCCGCGGTCGCAAGTAGCCCGCTGGCGCAATGAAATTCGATCGTCGGCAGGGAAGACTCCACGATACCATCCCAGCTGTTGGAGCCGTCTGGCCATTGAAAGTCCGGAGATAATCATGGCGCGTCTTGGCATCGTGATTGTTGTGCTGCTGGCGGGATGTTCCGGCGGGCGTGTGGAATCCGCGAAAACGCAGACGGCGGGTGCCTCGAAGCAGGTCTGGCGAATCGCCGTCATCCCCAAGGCCACCAGTCTGCAGTACTGGAAGTCCGTACGCGCCGGAGCGGAACGGGCGGCCCGAGAAGCAGGCAATATCGAGATCATCTGGAAAGGGCCTGCGCAGGAGAGCAATTCGGCCGGCCAGATCGAAGTCGTCCGAAACATGATCACTCAGAAGGTCGACGGCATCTGCCTGGCGCCGAATCACTCGGAAGCTCTCGTTTCGGTCGTCCAGGAGGCTAACGACGAATCGATCCCCGTGGTGCTGTTCGACAGCGGTCTGGCCGGCGACGCGAAGCACGTCAGTTTCGTAGCCAGCGACAATCGCCACGGCGGCCAGATTGCCGCTCAGCGGCTTGCCGAGGTCCTGGGAGACAAGGGAAACGTGATCCTCATGCGCTACCGCGCCGGCAGCGAGAGTACGGAGGAGCGCGAAACGGGCTTTCTGGATGAGATCGCCCGCCATCCCGGTATCCGCGTGCTCTCTTCAGATCAGTACGGAGAAGCGACGGCGAAGAGCGCGATGGAAAAGGCGAACCAACTGTTGCTGAAGTACCAGGGGGACGTGAACGGTGTCTTTGCGGTGTGTGAACCGAACTGCCACGGACTGCTTCAAGCGCTGGAGCAGGCCGGCTTGGCGGGCAAAGTCAAGTTTGTGGCATTCGACCCGAGCGACATGTTGATCAAGGCGATGGAGCAGGGAAAACTGCACGGCATCGTCCTGCAGGATCCGGTCAACATCGGCTACCTGGCGGTCAAGACCATGGCGGACCACCTGTCCGGCAGGAAGGTCGAGAATCGGGTCCCGACCGGCGAGCACGTCGCCACCCCGGAGAATATGGCGACCGAGAAGATCCGGTCGCTTCTCAATCCCGAGATGTTCGGCGAATCCAAGTGAACGAGCAACCACGGCCCGTGCTTGCGATGCGTCAGATCAGCAAGCGGTTTGGCGCGACTCACGCGCTGCGGCACGTCGACCTGCAGGTCGATCGCGGTCAGGTTCTGGCGCTGGTCGGCGAAAACGGCGCGGGCAAGAGCACGTTAATGAAAGTGCTCAGCGGTGCGATGGCTCCCGACTCCGGAATCATGGAACTCGACGGACGGCCATTTCATCCGTCAGGCCCACACGATGCGCGGCAGGCCGGCGTCGCCATGATCTACCAGGAACTGAACCTGGTTCATGACTTGACGGTCGAAGACAACGTGATGCTCGGTCAGGAATGCCACCTCGCCGGCGTGCTCAGGCATGGCGAGCAGCGGCGGCGGGTGCTCCGGGCCCTCGAGTCGCTGAACCACAGCGACCTCGATCCCCGCACGCCCCTTCGCGAGTTGTCCGTCGCCCAGCGGCAAGTCGTGGAGATTGCCCGCGCCCTGGTATCCCGGGCGAAGGTCATCGTTTTTGACGAGCCGACCAGTTCCCTCACACAGCAGGATGTCGACCGACTGTTCTCGGTGGTCCGGCAATTACGGGAACAAGGACTGGGCATTGTCTATATCAGCCACTTTCTCGAGGAAGTGCGACGCGCCTGCGACGACTTCGTCGTGCTGCGAGACGGCCAGCGGGCCGGTTCGGGAAGTCTCGCATCGCATCACGACCGCGAGATCGTGGCCCTGATGGTCGGTCGCGACGTGGAGGAGTTCTTTCCACGCGTCCCGCACAATCCGGGTGCTACGATCCTGAAGGCCAGGGTGCCGGGCGGATCGCCGTCAGGTTCCAGCGCTGATGGAACGACAGGCCTGGAGATTCGGCGGGGCGAGATCCTGGGAATTGCAGGACTGGTCGGCGCGGGCCGCACGGAACTGCTCCGCGGGCTGTTTGGCCTGGATGAGAACATTCGCGGCGAAGTGCAACTCCGGGGCGCGACCATCACGCCCAATGCACGGCGCAGCATTCAAGCGGGACTCGGTATGGTGTCGGAGGATCGCAAGGGCGAAGGCCTGGCTCAGTGCCTGTCGATCGAGGACAACATGACGCTCAGTCGCCTTGCTCCGTACAGCCTGCTGGGATGGCTTCGCCGTGCGAGGCGAAGAAAGATCGTCGCGCAGTGGATGAATACGATGTCGATCCGTTCGCGCGGAGCTGACCAGGAAGTGCGGGAACTGTCGGGCGGCAACCAGCAGAAAGTGGCGATCGCGCGGGTCCTGCATCAGGAAGCCGACGTGCTGCTGCTCGACGAACCAACGCGGGGCATCGATGTCGGGACCAAGGCAGACATCTATCGGTTGATCGGCCAATGTGCCGCGGCGGGAAAAGCGATTGTCTTCGTCAGTTCGTACCTGAAAGAGCTGCTGGGCATCTGCGATCGAATCGCTGTGATGCGGCGAGGCCGTCTGATCGCCGACCGACCGACCGAGCAATGGACCGAAGAGACCCTGCTCAACTGCGCCGTTTCGGGCGAGGGAGACCGTGAATGAGCGACACCTGCGATGCACAACAGGTCAGGCGTCCCCCCTCGGGAAAAAGCCTCGGGTTCCGGGCGGAATGGGGCCCGCTGCTCGCACTCTGCGCGATCGTCCTTCTGTTCGCCGTGCTCGATGCCGTCTGGGGAAGCGGCCGATTCGCCTCGATTCGCAATTTGCGCGTCGTGCTGAACCAGACGTCGATCGTGGCGGTCGCGGCATTGGGCATGACCCTGGTAATCGTGTCGGGCGGCATTGATCTGTCGGCCGGCACGGCTTTGTCGTTGTCCGCTACGATCATGGCCTATTGCCTCAAGGAGAACTGGCCGGTCGCGGCCACGGTCGCCGTGACCCTCGGCGTCGGCTGCGCCTGCGGATTGGTCAACGGCGGTCTCATCGCCGGATTGCGCGTGGTTCCGTTCATCGTGACGCTGGGGACAATGACGGTTTATCTGGGGCTGGGCAAGATTCTGTGCGACGAATCGACCGTTTTCCCCAGCTACGAACAGATCCCCGGCTGGCTGCACTCACTCTGCTCCACCCGCCCGCCCGATCTGGTCTGGCAATTCGTGCCGAACGTCCCTCCCGGCGTGCTGCTGGCCGGATTGTGCGCCGTCATCGTCGCAGCCGTGCTGCACTTCACCGTGTTTGGTCGCTACGTCTTTGCATTGGGCTCGAACGAGATGACGGCCCGACTGTGCGGCGTGAATATTCCCCTGATGAAGGTCGCCGTGTATTGCCTTGCCGGGCTGTTCACCGGAATTGCCGGCATGTATCACTTCGCGACGCTCAAGATCGGCAATCCAACGGAGGGCGTCGGACTCGAACTGCAGATTATCGCCGCGGTCGTTATCGGCGGCGGGAGTCTGAGCGGCGGTCGCGGATCCGTCAGCGGCGCACTGGCCGGCGCCGCGATCATGGCGGTGATCCGAAGCGGCTGCGACCAACTCGAAGTCCCCAACCCGTACCAGGAGATCCTGATCGGCGTCATCATCATCGCCGCCGTGGCGCTGGATCGCCTGCGCGGCATGCAGCGGGCGTAGAGCCGCAGATTCCGGGGATTATTGGGGGGAAGCCACGGATTAGCACGGACCGTCACGGGTGAGAGCCAACGGCCGCGAGTCCGCGAATTCAGATCTCGAACGTCAGGGCGTTCCGCGACGGTAGCTACTTGATGGCGATTGTCTGCTGCAGCGGCCGAAGCACGTTGTCGACGACGTAATTCTCGACGATCTCGCGGCCGACTTCCGCAAGCCGGTTCATGGCCTGCACGTACGACTCGCCGCCGTCGAGGCTGCCATAGCGGCGTGCGGTCAGGTACACGCTGATCTGCTCTTCGGGGTACTCGGCGGTCCGCACGTGATACGCGCTGGTTCGAGTCTCGACGCTCAGGCGAATTTGAGTGCGGCAGTCGGTATCGAGGGCCAATTGCAGGACGGGCTCGCTGGAAATCACAGCGGCGCCGGGAATATCGAGCATGCGTTCGAAAGCGGGCGTGACACCCAGCGCTTCGACGAGCAACTCGTTGTGGTTGCCGCGATACGTATAGTCGAAGCCGAACATCACGTTCAGCGATTCGCAGTCGAGCGGACTGACCGAAATCGCGTAGGGGGCCAGTTCCAGCACCAACTGGTGTTGCGCGAGCGCCTCGTCGACCGACGGAGGATTCACGAAACCGGAACAGACGCGGCGCGATTCGACGGTGGCCCAGCGGTAATTCCCGCGATCCTTATCCTCCTCGAGCACGAACTCGCCCCGATCCCGATTGTAGAAATTGCGCATCGTCGGGTGACGCTTTTGAATCTGCTCGAAGAAATGCAGCACGGTCTCGCGGCTTTGCGGGAGATCCATTTCCGTGTTGAGGTGCATATTGACGTAGTAGTCATCGCTGAACGAGCTGAAGCGAGTCATCCCGATGGCTCCTATCCGCGAGTGTGAATGGCAAACCGGAATCCGTGTCTGCTTCGACAGCTAGGGGCACGACACGTTTCGCCCTATACTGGTCTGCAGTTGCTGAACTGCTGATACTGAACTGCAAACACCGAAATTGGGGGCCGTGCAGCCGGCACCGTGCGGAAACCCGCTGGGACGCATATCCTGACAGACGTGAGGTGCGGCTCCGGTCGTGCATGCCCCATCTTATTCCAGGAGCCGCCGGCTGGCCAGCGGAAGAAAAATGGACGCCCCGAAATTCGCCGTTTTTTCGAGCAATTTGGGCTGGATTGCCCTCGTTTGGCGCGGACGAAGTCTGGTCGAATTGACATTCGGTCACCCCACTCCCGGAGCCGCCCGGCGGGCCCTCAACGCGGCCGATGCCGAACTCGCCGAGGAGCTTCCCGAATTCGCCGAGGACTGGGTCACACGGCTGCGGGATTATGCCGAGGGTGACCACCGCGACGATTTTCTCGACATCGACCTGGATTTGCCCGGCGCCACCGATTTCCAGGTCGCCGTGCTCAATTGCTGCCGCCGGATCCCGGCCGGCACGGTGGTGACTTACGCAGAACTTGCCGATGCGGCAGGCCATCCCGGAGCGGCACGGGCGGTGGGTCAAGTCATGGCCACCAACCGCTTCCCGCTCGTCGTCCCCTGCCATCGCGTTGTCGCCGCCGGCGGATTGATGGGCGGCTACTCCGCGCCGCAAGGGCTCGACATGAAAGAACGCCTGCTGCGCGAGGAAGGCATTGTCTTTTCCAGCGAACAGGATTCGTAGAAACAGGAAAACGCGGATTGCGCGAGCGATTTCGTCCGTGTCAATCAGTGCCCATCCGTGGCCTCTTCCACTGGGTGCGTGTCAAATTTCTCTGCCGCAAGATATCGCACATCCTCACTTCGTGATGGCCCCGCGACGAGTGCGGCCGTCGTCGATCGTTTCGATCAAACGGCTCACGTAACCGTCCACGCGTTTCGGCGCTCCGGGATCGTTGGCCTCAAGCAGCGGCACGCGACCGTGGAGCGACGCGGCTCGCTTCCCGAGCGAGTCGATGGCATTCAACGCGAGCAGCGCGACGTATGCGCCGTTGCGGCCGGCGTCGGCCGAATCGATCAACACGCGCAGAGACTTCGACTCCGTCGAAACGGGCATGAACTGCGTCAGCGCCTCGGCGGCGGCGATGCGCACGCATGGCGCGGGATCGTCGAGCATCCGCTCAAGCTGCGCGCTCGCACCCGACACGGCGTCCTCGCCGCGCATCAGGAGCCCCAGCGCGGCCCAATAGCGGACGGCGCTGTCACTGTCCTTCAGCCACTCGACCAAGTGCGGCGTCTGCTGCGGCGACAGATCCGATGCGGCTTCGGCCGCGGCGAGTATTCGCTCAAGCGGATATTTGGCAGGATCATGCCCCATTTCGTAGGGCGTCGAGCCGACCGAGCGGGAGTGGATTTCGCATTCCGGCAGGAACCCCACATCGCGGACCTGCAGAATCCAGTCCCTCAGCGCCCCTCGCATCCGCTGCAGAACCGCACGATGCTCAGGCGAATCGGCCAGGTTACGAACTTCGTCGGGATCGTTCTCCAGGTCGTAGAGTTCTTCCGGCGGCTTGCGCTGCCAGAATCGACTTTGCTCCGGCGGCAGCTTGCCCTCATCGAATAATCGTTTCCAGATCCGGGTAGTCGGCGTCTCGAACATGTAACTGATGTGCTGACCGTAAATCCGGTGCGGCATGTACTGGCGAACGTAAACGTAGCGTTTGTCGCGGACCGACCGCACCAGATCGTACCGCTCGTCCATACGCCCGCGAAAACCGTAGAGATAATCGGACTCCGGCTGTGCGAATTTGCCGAGAAACGCCCGCCCCTGCATGTGTTTCGGCGGTTCGATCCCGCACAGACTCAGCAATGTCGGCGCGAAATCGACGAAAGCCACCAGGCGGTCGCACCGGCCCCCCGGCGTGAAAGGTTCCGGACGCAACGAGGCAAACTTCGGCGGCACGTAG
>CAIPEB010000756.1 GCA_903863885.1 uncultured Planctomycetaceae bacterium
ACCCTCCCGCACGCGGGCGGGTGAAGCCAAGTCGTTATGTCCAAATGGTTCCTAAACCGCACGACCGCAGTGCGGGAGGGTGAATTGGATCTTTCGAATACGCTCTGCGGTTTTCGGCAATCGCGGAAGTCATTGGCTGAGAAAGACTCCGTTTAACAAAAAAACCCGCCGGGACACGGAATCCCGGCGGGGAGAAATTCAACTGCCGCGGTCCGGCTCAGTCAATCGACCGCCGAACCGCGGAGCGGTTCAGCGTTACTGGGCCGACGGAGTCGTGATGTCGTGCTCCGGAGATTCACGCTTGGACTGCCAGATCGACCAGGCCAGACCAAGCAGGCCCACGATCATGACACCCCAGAACACCGCGTCGAGCGGCTTTTCGGCGACGTTCACGCCGTGCTTCCGCAGGACTTCGAGTGTCGCGGTGTCATAGGGAAGAACCAGCCCGAGGATCAGCAGGCTGACCATGTTCATAACCTTGATCAACGGGTTGATGGCCGGGCCGGCCGTGTCCTTCAACGGATCGCCGACCGTATCGCCGGTGATCGCAGCCTTGTGCTTCTCGCTGCCCTTGCCCGTGTTGGCCACCATGTCGCGAGGTTCATCCTCGATCATCTTCTTGGCGTTGTCCCAGGCACCGCCCGCGTTCGCCATGAACACGGCCAGCAACTGCCCGGTCACGATCATACCGCCGAGGAAGCCGGCCAGCGCGACAGCCCCCAGACCGAAACCAACCAGCATCGGAACCAGCATCGCGAGGAGGCCGGGGCCGATGAGTTCTTTCTGGGCCGAAGTCGTGCAGATGTCGACGACGCGCCCGTAATCGGGCTTCTTGTTGCCCTGCCAGATTTCCGGGTCACGGAACTGGAGACGGCATTCCTTGACAATCAGGTACGCCGCGCGGCCAACCGCACGGATCGTCATCGAGCTGAACAGGAAGGGAACCGCGCCGCCGATCAGCATGCCGATGAACAGCTTCGGATCGGAAATCGTCAGCATCGAGGCGACCGCGTTGTACACTTCCTGGGTGATGCGGGCCGATTCGCCGGCGCCACCGGATCCGACGGACACGATGAAGCTGTTGAACAGCGACACGGCCGCGATTACCGCGGAACCGATGGCGATACCCTTGGTGATGGCCTTCGTGGTGTTGCCCACCGCGTCGAGGTCCGCGAGGATCTGCCGCGCCTCCTTGTAGCTCTGGGCGCCCATCTCGTCCTTGTCGTAGCCCATTTCGCCGATGCCGTTGGCGTTGTCAGCCACGGGGCCGAACACGTCCATCGAAATCGTGTTGCCGGTCAGGGTCAACATGCCGATGCCGCACATGGCGACACCGAAGGCCACGAACGTCGGGTTCGTGTTGGCATAAATCAGCACGCTGCCCAGAATGGACACCGCGATGATCAACACGGCCACCACGCTGCTCTCGTAACCGACGGCGAAACCCTGGATGATGTTGGTCGCGTGGCCCGTCGTGCAGGACTTCGCGAGGCTCTTCACCGGCGAGTATTCCGTGCCCGTGAAGTACTCGGTGCACTTGTTCAACGCCACGGCCAGCACGATGCCGATGAGGCACGTCCAGGCCGGTCGCATGTCCAAGCCCTCAATACCCAGATTGGCCCACCACGGCAGGTTCGTCACAAACTGACGGATCGACTCGTAATCCGGGTAGGTCGGCGAAAATCGCATGTAGACAAAACCGAGCAGCAGGAAGCCGACGACGCTGATCGTCGAACCGAGCACGAAGCCCTTGTTCACGCTCTTCATGGCTTCGGCAACGCTGCCCTTGTCGCCCGCGCGGACCGAATAGGTGCTCGCGATGCTGGCGATCACGCCGATGGCGCGGACCAGCAACGGGAAGATAACGCCTTTGTGGCCGAAGCTGGCGATACCGAGAATCATCGCCGCCACGATCGTCACTTCGTAGCTCTCGAAAATGTCAGCCGCCATACCGGCACAGTCACCGACGTTGTCACCGACGTTGTCGGCAATCGTGGCCGCGTTGCGGGGATCGTCTTCCGGAATGCCGGCTTCAAGCTTGCCGACCAGGTCCGCGCCGACGTCCGCGGCTTTCGTGTAAATACCACCGCCGACTCGCATGAACAACGCCAGCAGAGTTCCGCCGAAGCCGAAGCCCAGCAGCGCTTCATAGGCATGCTCGCCGTAAGCGAGGAAGATCAACGAACCGCCGAGGAGGCCGAGGCCGTCGGTCAACATGCCGGTGATCGTTCCCGTGCGGTAACCCAATTGCAGCGCGCGGCCGAAACTGCTGCGGGCCGCCGCGGCAACTCGCAGATTGCCGACCGTTGCCAGTCGCATGCCGACGAAGCCCACCATTGCGGAGAACGTCGAGCCGACCAGGAACGCGATCGCACGTCCCCAGGCAATCGCGGCCGGGGCGCTCGACGCCTTGGCGGCATAGTACAGAACAATCGTGATCAACACGATCAGAATCGCGACCACGCGGAACTGACGATACAGGTAGGCATTCGCCCCTTCGCGAACCGCCTGAGCGATTTCCTGCATCCGCGGCGTGCCCTGATCGGCATTCTTCACTTCGCCGACGAGCATCAACGCGTATACCAACCCCGCGATGGCAACGAAGACGTTCGCGATCAACGCGACCTTCTCGTACCAGGCGTAACGGGGGCTGAACAGCGGTTCCCACAGGGTGACCTGCTTCACTTCGCCCGCTTGGGCTTCTGCCTTCGGGGCCGGTTCCAACTTCGCAGCCGATTCGGCGGCAGGAGCGGGCTCGGCGGCCGGCGCAGCGGCGGGAGCCGGAGCCGGTTCAGCCGCCGTAGCGGGAGCTGCTTCGGGAGCAGGCGCGGCGGCCGCGGCAGCTGGGGCCGCTTCCGCATAAGCGGCGCGGTTGCTCTGCAGCCACATGGCGGCGGCAACGCAGCCGATGCTCAGCACTGCAAGCCAGAAAGCGCGGAACCGGCGCTGGCGGTTCCCCCTCGCTAGCAGTTTTGGGGTCTCTTTCATTCTCCGTTTCTTCATTGTGGACTCCTGGTAGAGGTCAGCAATCGGGATACGCGGGTAAACAGATGCAAGAGGCTAACACGGCCGAACCCGACAAGGGGGCGGCCGGCGCGTCGCGATCAGCTGGACAGACATCGTAATGCGCAGATTGAGCACCCGAGGCATGCTGCCGATGAGCACACCTCGAGGACTCGGGCGGTGCTTGCCGTGCACAACGTGTGTGAACAGATTCGTGGCGGCAGTACGCTCCTCATGCTCGGGTAACGACCCGAATTAGGACGGGGCCCAAGGGCGCCTCCCTCTGAGAACGATTGATGTGAACCGGCTCCATCATTCGTCCCAGACCCGCTGTAGCGGCCCCGCGAGAGTTGCTCATCGTGCCTCAAATCGGCTCGTCCGTCAAGGTGCGTAGTTTCCATCAACCTGTTCGGCGCAGCGCGATGCGGCTGCGGTTACTGCCGTTACTCCCTGGCTCCAAGGCTATCCCGACGCCTCCGGCGGAATTCCGGTCCCCGATCTCGACGATCGGCAACCACTTTCCTTTGGCTGCAACCGCCCGCCGCTCTGGGATCAACGATGGCAGTCGGTAGAATAAAGCCTTGACTTGCGCAGCCGCGGGAGATCCCTTTCCGCAACGACGGCAGCCGTTGATCTTTGCGAATCTGATCCGAGCTTTACCCAGCCCATTACAGAGGTAACCGGCAGTGAATTCCATCTGGTTGGTGCTCACGGCACTTGCTGCATTTGCTGTTGCCTACCGGTTTTACGGCGCTTTTTTAGCGACCAAAGTGGCCGTTCTCGACGACCGGCGTCCGACCCCCGCACACCGCTTGAGCGACGGGGTGGACTACCATCCGACGAAACGCATCGTGCTGTTCGGCCACCACTTCGCAGCCATAGCAGGCCCCGGCCCCTTGATCGGTCCGGTGCTCGCCGCCCAGTGGGGTTATTTGCCGGGATTTTCCTGGATTGTGATCGGCGCCTGCATTGCCGGAGGCGTGCACGATTTCGTGATTTTGCTCGCATCCGTGCGGCACGATGGTTTGACGCTGTCGAAGATCGCACGCGATTTCATGGGTCCGGTCAGTGGTCTGACGACCGCCGTTGCCACACTGTTCATCGTGATTGCCGTCCTCGCCAGCGTGGCGATCGTTGTCGTCAACGCCCTGAGCGAAAGCTCGTGGGGAATGTTCACGATTCTCGTCACGATCCCCGCCGCCCTGCTGACCGGACTGTGGATGTACAAAATCCGGCCCGGTCGAGTGGCCGAGGCGTCCGCAATCGGGGTCACGATCGTGTTGCTCGGCGTGTTGTTCGGCAAGCCGTTTGCCGAGTCGGAACTGGGACCGTGGCTGATTTTCAGCAAGCCCGCGCTGTCGATCATGTTGCCCGCGTATGCCGCGATCGCCTCGATTCTGCCGGTGTGGGTGCTGATGTGCCCGCGCGATTATCTCAGCTCTTACATGAAAATCGGCGTGATCGCCGTGCTGGCCGTCGGGATTTTCATCGCGCACCCCGAATTGAAGATGCCGGCCACAACGCATTTCCTGTCGGGCGGAGGACCGGTGGTATCCGGTTCCGTGTGGCCCTTTGTCTGTATCGTGATCATGTGCGGCGCCCTGTCGGGTTTTCACGCGATGATCGCATCCGGCACGACGCCGAAGATGATCAACAAAGAGTCCGACATCCGACCGATCGGCTACGGAGCCATGCTGCTGGAAGGTACGGTCTCGATCATGGCGCTGGTCGCGGCCTGTGCGCTTGAACCCGGAGACTATTTTCGTATCAACGTGCCGCAGGATACGCCCGCACAGCAAGCCAAGTACGACGATCTGGTTCGCGCAGCCCAGGCCAACCACCAGTGGGACCTGGCGCCGCGCCAGTTGCCGGCGCTGGAAGAAGGAGTGCGCGAAAACCTGGTGGGGCGAACGGGCGGGGCGGTGACGCTGGCCGTGGGCATGGCAATGGTCTTTTCCAGCCTGCCAGGCATGACCCACCTGATGGCTTACTGGTACCACTTCGTCATCATGTTCGAGGCACTGTTCATCCTGACCCTGCTGGAAACGGGAACCCGCGTCGCGCGATTCGTGTTCCAGGAAACGATCGCCCAGTTCCGGCCGCGGACGGCACACGCGCACGAACCGAACTGGGCGCTGAATGTCTTCATGAGCATCGCCGTCTGTTTTCTCTGGGGCTACCTGCTCTACACCGGCAACCTCAACGCGCTGTGGCGCATGCTCGGCATCGCAAATCAGCTGCTGGCCACGATCGCCCTGGCCGTCGGCACGACGTATCTGCTCAAGCAAGCGCCCAAACGGGCCTATGCCCTGTGCACCGGCCTGCCGCTGGTCTTTGTCATCGTCACGGTCTTCTCGGCCGGCGTGCAGAGCGTGCAAAGCTGGTGGCTCGAGTTGAGCAATCCGGGCATCACGGCGGCTCAGGCCTTCTACATCAAGATGATGTGCACACTGGCCAGCGTGATGCTGGTGCTGACGGGCGTCATCGCGCTGGATGCCATCCGCTGCTGGTACGGCATCCTGCGTTCGCCGCGTCCCGTCGAGGAAGAGCCGAACATGGCGAGCAATGGCGGCTCGTCAAGACCGTCGCAGCTCGACTAAGGCAGATCGAAAAAGAACCTGGACAACTCGGAGGCTCCTTGTGAACAGACGACTCGTTACGGCAACCGAACGAAATGGGCAACTTGTTCTTGCACTCTGCCTTCGTTAACGAGAATCGTTCGTACTTATCTTCACGTAACCGTTCACGGGATGGGCCCACGTAGCCGCGTCTCT
>CAIPEB010000757.1 GCA_903863885.1 uncultured Planctomycetaceae bacterium
GCGCGTTTGCCCCGGCCCGCATGGAAGACATCTGCGTGTCTTCGTCGGCCATCCGTTTCCGGATTTCGGCGGCTTCCGCACTTCGGGCGCGCTCTTTTTCCAGACGTGCCGTTTTTGCTTCCGACCCGGCCAGTCCGGAAGTCAGGCCCATCCAGTTGGCTACTCGGACTTCGCGATCCGCGATCGCTGACGTCAGTGTGCCCTGTTCAGCGCCTCCCATGAATCCGTACTTGCGGCCGGCGTTGATCGAAGATCCTGCCGAAGCAACTCCCGCGATGCCTCCCAGTATCGCCGCCACTGCTGCGGCAACAGGGGCCACTGCCACTCCACCCGCTGCTGCGCCTCCAGCCGCTACTGTTCCACCGCCGGCTGCTGCTGCTCCACCTCCCGCACCAGCCAGACCACCGCCGAGACCACCGAGACCGCCCAGCCCGGTCAACAACGATCCCAGCCCGCCCATGCCAGAAATCAGCCCCGCTGCCCCTTTGCCCGCGCCGGCAACCGTCGATGCGGCCCGTGCTGCTGCAAGTCGCGTCTGAGCCGCTGCCGCCGCGTCCGCTGCCACCTTCTCGGCTGCGAGCGCTGCAGTCAGTTCGGCGCTTTGGACTGCAGCCTTGGATGATGCGGCCCCGCTGAGTTGCTGCGCCAGGGTCGCGGCCGTCGATGCTGCCCGCCACGCCTCGATGGCCTTCTGGGCATCCCTGATGAACTTGACACCGCCGACAAAGACATCGAACCCGGCCTGGACTTTGGCGAGTCCGCGAATCAGCGAATCCGTCGAGTCTTCTCCCAGAACTCCGAGAGTTGCCAGCCCGCGCCCGAACCGGGCAACGCCTTCAGTCGCAGAGGCCACCCGCTCGTAAAACTTGTCGGTGGAGGCCGCTGCACGCCCCAAGGCGCGTTCACGTTCCTTTTCGATTGACTGGATTTGCCGGGATTCGTCCTGGGCGGCTTTTGCCGCTGCCCGTGAAGTCTGCGATGCCAGCCGATCGGCTTCCTTCGCTTGCCGTTCCAGCCCGCGCAGGGCGTCCTTCTCGGCTTTCTCTTGTTCCTTCGCGGCAGCTTCACGTTCACTCCGCTGAGTGGCATAGAACTGGGCCACAACGCGTTGCCGGGCCTTCCAAATACCCTCCAGTTCCTTTTCGGTTTTCGCCTCAGCCGCTGCCACTCCCTCCATGTTCATCGCACTCAAAAGCTGCTGCCTGCGTACCGGGTCGGTTGCCCCGGTCGCGCTGGTCGATGCTGCACGGGCAGGAGTCGTCATGGGAGTCGGCTGGGTCATTGCGGGCTGCGCCATCTGACCCGCTGCACGCGTGAGCATGTCACGCATGGTGACTATCTGCCCCATGGCGCGCTGCGTGGCTGTAGCGACGGACGATGCGGCGGCTCGTTCTGCACCTTCGATTTCTTTGCGCAGCCCGGCAAGCGCGTCCCGCATCTGGTCGAAGCCGCGTTTGCCATCGTCGGCACAAACGGCACGAAGATTGAAAATTACATCTCTCTCGCTCACGGCTGGGCCTCCTCGGCAATGTTGGCCTGCTCCTGCTCGTGATCCAAGCCGGCCTCTTGCCGCCAGGTCTTCACGGACAGAATGCCGTTGCGTCTGCGGATCTCGCGGACCTGCTCCGCTTCCAGCGCGGCCTGCTGGTCTACATCGGGACCGTCGACAGACAGTTCGACCAACTCCAGGAACTCGGGCCACGAAAGACCGAATCCAGAGAATCGGCCGGCGTTGAATGCGTTCTCGATCACACGCCAAACGATCCGATAGAAGCTCCGACCGATGCGGGCCTGCGATGCCACTGCGTAACGATGGAATCGACTTCCAGCGGTGATTGCCGACGCGTAGGAGTTGTTCGAATCGTCGCCCGAAATCATCCCCTCGCTCATACTCCACCGCGTTGCCACCTGCCGGAGAATCCCGGCGACCACCTCAAGGAACGCGTTGCCACGTTCGGCACCCATCGGGCCGGGCTTGTATTGTTGGCCTTGGGGCACGTCGAGCTTCGATCCGGGTGGACGATACTGCTGGTACATCGGCTTTGGCCCGCCGTTGGGCGAAGTGAGGTAGCGGATGATGTCAGCCTGCGCGGCCCGCATCGTCTCCACGGCGGTACGGGTGGTCCCCTCGACGTGCTCGATGATGTAGCTGATTGCGGCTTGTTCCTTCGCGCCTTCTCCCGTGTTGAGCAATAAATCGTGCTGTTGCCGCAGCCAGCGCCATGCTGGATAGAAGTCCGTGATGCCGCGTTTCACGTTCCGGTCCACGTTGCATCTGTGGTGCTCGATCATGCTGGCGGGCAGGTAGGACACGTCGCCCACGTCCCATGCGACGGCGTATCCGTAGACGGTCTGCGTGTCGCGGTCAGCGGAGTGTATTCCGAACTCCCAGTTGGTCGCCTCCTGAATGTCGATGCCGAACTGGTCACGCAGTTCGGAATCAGAAAAGGGCGGCGCGCCAGGATCGCGAACTTGCTCTGGCTCTATGACCCGCGCGACGGTCTTGCCGTTCCGCTGCTGATACATGGCCAAGAAGAACTCACCATCCCGGCGCGATCGCCAGAAAAGTTCCCTATCCAGATCGCCACAAAAATCAGACTCGTCGAGAAACTCGTTGACGACCCGCTGCACGGCTGGTACCAGACCATCCGGGGCGCTGTCGCGTTCCTTGGTGGCGACGGTGAAATTGAAGCCAGGCCCCACGATGTAATTTTTCAGGTTCTCGCCGATGCCGACGGCCGGACAGTTGACGAGCGTGATGTAGCGGGCCAGCGCACGCGCGTGGTCGATGTCCTGCTGCGTGACGAAAAACGGCTCGTCACGGCCGTGCTTGCGATCGCCTGCCGACGGCTGGTACGGTGCCGCGTCCTGCACGCCCGGCATCCAACCGATTGGCGTGAAGCCAAAGTCAAACGGCAGGTACTCGTTCTGGTTGACATATCCAGAAACGGACTCGGTCAGTTGCTTTCGGCGATTTCGCGATCGATGGTTTTTTCTCGACATTGTGAATACAGCCTCCCATCTCCGGGCATTATTCCGCTTTCGCGGAGGATCATCCTAACAGTGTCCCTGTTCACTTCCATCAGCTTGGCGATAACGGTCTGCGGCATATGATCGACGATCGCCATCTTCACTACACGCCGCCTTGTGGTGTCTGGTAATCTAACACCCTGCATACCTGCTCCCGATACGATGAGACTATATGACCTCGAAAGGGCCTGCCATCTTGGCGATGAGCGTATTGATGCGTTCCAGTTCGTTCAGCAGCGACTGGCGGTATCCCTGCCGGTCGATCGTATGTCCGGAGCCGGAGGCGTTCGGTCGGTCCAGATCGGGGTCGGACAGCTTGACGAGAATCGCCGAGCGTCTTGCTTCCAGCAGGGCCACATCTGCATCGCTCATGGGATTGCCTGGAAAAAAGGCCGCGCGCGCCAACCAAGAAAGGAAAGGGAGAGAGGACGCGCGCGGCCCCACATGGGTACGACACGCCTACCAACGAAACATCTCACGGTCGATCATGGGAATCGGCACGTGTTTCACTGGATAGGCAGCAAACAGACCTTTGCTTAGGTCTGGCTTTTTCGCTTGCGTTGTCGATGTTGCGGCCGGCGCTGCAGGAGTTACTTCGGGCGCTCGATCAACCGGAGGTCTGCGGAATCGCTCGACGAGTGAGCCCTTGCGGCCGGCGGACTCGTAAAGTCCGTTGGTCGTGGCGGGGGCGACCACAACGGCAACACACGCGACGCCCCGAATCGTTTCGATTTGCACAACTCCCTGGACCAGTCGCGGCGCTGCGAACTCGGCTTCGTGTGAGAGACCGACCAACGATGGGTCTTTCTCAGCGATTTCAATTAGAGTCTTGGTATACTCGTGAGACTCTAACAACTGCAGGTCGGCAAACAGCCCGCGACCAGCCTCATACCGCACGTTACGCAGAGCGCCGACGACGTCCCGCACGGAATGATCGTTGATCGCGGACCGCTTGCCGTCCCACGTATATGCGAAGTCAGGATGATCGATGACGACTTGAGCGCCCTCGTAGAGCGGAACGGCATCAGCAAGACACTGCTCCGAGTATCGATACGGCGATTCGGCTGCTGCCTTGCCGTACACCCGATCTGACAGACCGATTGACGCGGCCGTGTTCCGGGACTGCAGACCGAGCACCTTGACGTTGCGGATCACCGCGCCAGATGAATCGAGACTTTTGCCCTCCAGGATATCGGCCTCGAAAACTCGCGAAACAGAATAAGACATTGCCTTGCCCTCCATGGCAAAAAACGGCGGGTGAGCGTGATTACTCAGCCCGCCATTGTACTCGAAAACACCGAGAAAATCCAGCAAAAACGCGTCACTTCGCTGCGGCGGTCAGCGGATTAATTCGCATCGCAATGCAGGTGTCCACGTACTTCTGCTCGGCCTCGGCCGGATCATCGATGACGATGGCCTCGGGGTCGTTGCCTTCGGTCGTCCGTAAGATACCGAAGTGCTTCTTGTAGGCGTCAATGGCGTGCACCGCGTCGATAGCGCCGACTATCCGCGTCATCTGCTTTTCGATCGGTATGCGGACAGAGAACTTGATCGGTCCGCCATCGAACAACGCCCGTTCCAGTTTTGCCAGCCGATCATCAATCTTCGCCGAGAACTCCTCGCGGAGTTGCTTCGGCGATTTGCCTTTCACAGACGACCCGACGGATGCCAGAGCCGCCACGGTCGACGCCTGGACCTCTAACATTTTCGCGACCAAATCGCGAAGTACGTCGCCCTGCTTGGCCTGCTGGTCGATCAGTTTCGACATCGCCGCTTCCAGTGTCTCAACGCGGTCCGTTTCGGTGGCTTTCGCCATAGTGTGGATACCTCATAAGTGGTGTAAAGTAACTACAAGAATCAAGCGGCCTCTACAGTGAGGCCGTCTGTGTCAAGCTCGCCCAGATAATCGGCTCGCGTGCAGCGCGCCCAGACCAGCGCCATCAGGAACGCGGACGCCGTATCGCAGTGTCCGTGCTCATCGCGCGGCTGCGAAAAAGTCACTCGGCCGGCACGCTCGACCAGTGTGGTGCGGCGCAGGTCACGCAGCAGATCGTCATCCGGGTATAGGTCGATCTTCGAATGGTGGAATGACTCGATTGCGTACAATGCCATCCGCTCTTTTTTCTGCGCCGACCATGGGTACCGGTACATCGGCACACCCCGCGCCGTCAGTCGCTCCACCAGCATCGTGGCATCTTGTGGGTCGTAGGCGATGCCGTGCAGTTGCGAGTTGTGCGCTATCTCCAAGATGTCGCGCTCAACAACTGAAAGCGGGAGTGTCCCGCCGTACTTGGCAGGATTCCAGGACCGCACTGCCGCAAGCCGTAATCGTGGACCTCGCAGGTTCATTCCTATGACGACCAAAGCAGTGCGATCATGCCTGGTGCCAACATCGAGCCCGCCGAGATATGGGCCGTACTGCGGGTCAAAGCTCATGGGCTCGTCGATGTTGATCGCGGCGCACAGATCAGATTCCGTGATGAGCGGGCTATCCGTGCCGCATGTCCACTCGTTTCCCCACAAGCGCGAATACTGGAATCCGGGCAGGAGCCGCTTCTGCTCCTCAAGCCGGTCCTGCGTGATCCAGGATGCACACGGGCCGTCAAGCCGACTGAAGTACCAACTCGGATCGGTGCGGATGGCCTCACGCGTTTTGAATTGCCACGTGTCGACGAATCCGCTGTTGAGAATGCACAGCATCAAACAGTGAGACCGCTTTGCCGCCGCACTCAAGAGCGAATCCCAAAGGTCACGCGAGCGCCAATGAGTTACCTCATCGCAGATCAAGAAATCAGGCAGGAGCCCGTAGGCGCTATTAGCGTCCGATGTGATGATCTGCAGTTCGCTGCCCGTGCGGACGTTAAGCACTCGGTTTTGCTGCACGTCCAGGGTCTTGGCCAACCATGGGTTCAAGGCCACAAGCCGGGAAACAGCATCCCGCAAGAGCCGGCCCTGCTCTCTGTCAGCGGCAGCAGCGATTCCGACCAAGCGACGCTGTGAAAAGGCCAGCACCCATGCGGCCGAGACAGCCAGGTCGCTCGTCTTGCTGTGCCCTCGTGGCCGCTCCAGCCATGCGCGGGTGTAGCCCGAGGTCGTGGCCTGACCGGCTACTCGCCGCCAGCCCGCATCCAAGGCGACGAAGTCAGATCGCTGCCAGTCGTCAAGGACGGAGTCGAGTGCACGAGGGCCGGAGTCTGTATCGACAACGATGTGCTCCCGAAATCGGTGCGGGTAGCGGCTGATGAGGTGTAGTAGGTGGCCATCCATGGCGCTGGTGCCTCAGTTGCTTGACGGGTCGGGGATCATAGGGCGCGCTTCGAGCGCATCCACTCGCATCTCGACACGTGCTATTGCGTCGTCATGCGACACGGATCGCAGCACGGCGGAGTGGGCATGATCGAAGACCTTGGCCAGAGTCTCAGTCAGGGTGCGGATGTTATCCATCGCGTTGGCGAGTGTCTCAGCGTGGATGTCGAGCATCGCTTGCAGGGCGTCGAGGCGTTCGTCTGGCGTCACGGGTTGTCCTCCTTGGTCTGTTGGGTCATGTCGTCGTTCTGCGCTCGTCCTGCGGCCTCCCATGCTGCGTAGCGTGGCAGGGCGTCCCACGGGTCAGTGGACTGCAGATCCAGCCCGAGCCTGTCGAAACACTTGTTTCTCGACTCACGGGCTCGGGAGATCGACTCCGAGATCCTGACCACGTCTCCGGGCTGCAGGGTCTCGACCTTCTGCCTGAGGATCTGGCGCATGATGCTGGCGTGGGCCTCGTGCCCTGCGGCCGCGTCGATCCAATGAGCGTCCGACAGGGACACCTCGCCTTTCTGGTCGATGACTGCCTGCTCGATCTGGCGTCGATACTGGCGTGCCAGCCGCTCAGCATGAACGTACTGCGGCGGCAGCGATCCCAGCACCAAGCGGCGAGGGTCCAGTGCTGTGCCAGTCTTGACCGCCGACAGGTTGCCCAGGGGAGCCCCCACGCCCTCAGGGGCTGTCCCGCCGCCCGAGAACCGCCCTGCGGCGTCTCGCATCACCTCCCCTGACGCTCCGGTCACTGGCACGTCTACCCCCGCCTGCACGTCGATCTGCGGCCCGTCCACCTGCTGGTCGATCTGTTCACCTTCCATGGCACCCCCCTATTCCTACTGGCCAACCGTGCCCAAGGATTGAGCAGACACCCGGGGCAGTCCCGAGGCGGGTGTCAGGCACGTTCTCAACATGTTGAATGCAAACGACTTACAAAACCAGAGCAACGTATCGTGAATACGATATACCCATCCGACCCCCTCCCGACACCACGCCAACAGGTGGTTCGGTCGTAGTTCTCCTACTCGCGGGGTTGGGATTACCAAACCCCACCATGTGGTGCCCTGCCCAACCGGGGGTCCCGATTGCGCTGGTATTACGAATCTGAAAAAAGTATGACGAGAAATCACAGTGCCCACTCCCACCCAGCCCCCAGAACATCCACTTGCCTATCTTGCCCAGATTTAACCACCCCAGTTTCTGGTGTGACCACGAGGATTCCATCACACGTCTCGTCCGGTCTCCCCTGATTCCAGAGGGCATCGCCGCATTGGTCTCCCGGCTCGCGCAGGGGCCATGCCCATCCGCATCCGCACTTGGGGCATCGCAGCGACAGGTAGTTCGTAATTTGGCTTTGTCCTGGTTGCGTTCGGGCGGTTGTCAAAAGTCACCTCCTGCGGCTGATTTGCCGTCTTGGTACGATCCGTAACACGGTACTGCTGGGTCCGAGAATTTGCCTCGCTTGCGATCGAAGGTCAGGCCCATTTCCCCGCGCGGTCCGTAGCGGTGCTTGGGGATCAGCAGTTCGATGCCGTCCCCGTCTGACGGGTTCAGGAAGTGGACCGCGTCCGCGTCCTGCTCAATCGCACCGGAGTCTCGCAACATGCCGAGGGTCGGCCGGACTCCATCGGCTTCACGATTCAGTTGGCAGAGCGTCAGGAGCGCCACGTCGAGTTCCTTGGCCATGGCCTTGAGCGCGGCGCTGATGACGCGTACTTGCTCGTGGCGCGGTTCCTTGGCGTTCAGTGGCCTCACCAGCCCGATGTAGTCCACGATGATGAGGTCGAGTCCTCCGCGTGCCTGTTGGAGCTTGGCCACTCCGCGAATTTCCGCCACGGTCGGTTGTGGCGGGTCCCAGATGTGCAGGGGCATCTCTCGCAGCGATTGCTGGGCGACGATGAGGCGCTGCCGGTCGTCTCCGCTGATGTTGCCGGCGCGGACGTCGCGCGAGTCCACTCCCGCCAGTCCGCACATCATGCGGTTGACCAGTTGCCGCTGCTTCATTTCGATGGTGACGAACAGGACTGGCCTGCCCTTCTGTGCGGTGTGATGGGCGATCTGGCAGGCGAATGCTGTTTTGCCTTCGCCGGGGCGGGCTGCCAGAATGTTCTGCTCTCCGGGCATCAAGGGTCCGCACCCGAAGTCGTAGGTGTAGATCCCCGTGAACACGCCTCGTGGGTTCGCCTGGGCTGAGTCGATGTCACCCAGCACATCCCCGGCAATGTCTCCGATGCAGCGCACAGAGGCTTGCTGGCGGGCGTCAGCACTCTGGAGTTGGGCGTCGAGCCACTTCCGGATTTCTTCCGCGTCTGCGGCATCGCTCTGGGTGCGTTCGATGAGTTCCAGTCCTACCCGCTGGTAACGTGTGAGGGTGGCTGCCTCGCGGATCTGTTGGACGTAATACGACTCGTGGCCTGAGACTCCGCGCGAGAGCAGTTTTGCGATTGCCGCCACCGATCCGACGCTATCAGGCACGCCCAGTCCGCGTAGGTCGCGCATCAGGACGTGGGCATCCCCGATGCAGCGTCCCGCCTCGTGCAGACTGACCAGCGCCTCGTAGAGGGCGGCAAGATCCTTGTCGGCAAAGTCTCCACCGCCCAGTTGGGCGGCAACGAGGTCCATCTTCGACGGGTCCTTGAGGAGCCCGGCAAGTAGCGCCTCCTCACAGCCTTCTGCGACTGGCGACTTGATTTCGGCTATTGCGTCATGCGTGCTGCGTTGGATCACGGCTGTCCCCCCATGTACTTGCGTTGCAGGTCCGGGTTCCTGACTTCGAAGAGGAGCGGTTTTGACTCCGTATCTGGTCGTGTCGCCGGCTTGCCGTTTCCGCTCGCCGGTCGGCTCGGCTCGTAGATGCCGAGATACCCGGACTCCAGGCTGTGTTTGAGGGCGGCTGCCGCTCTGGCGGGACCGATGGCTACGAGTTTGGCGAGTTGGAGTCGTCTCGCGGTTGGCTTCAGCGGTTTTTTGATTTCTGTGCGGTGTTGCTCCCAGCATCCCCACAGTTCGCGAATCTCGGGGTTGTTGAGTTCCTCGGGCAGTTCCGGTTCCCCACTCTTATTTGGTTTTGTTCTCTTAGTATTGTTAGGAGGAACCGCCGTTCCTCCCTCCTGGGAACCGCTGTTCCGGGCGGAATGGCCGTTCAGGGCGGAACCACCGTTCCTCCCTCCATGGAGCCGGTACAGGTTTGACATGGTCTTTCCGTTCCTCGTCCGTCGTTCGATCGTGACCATACCTGCATCCGTGAGCTTCTTGATTGCATTGCGAACACCCCGTTCGGTCGCTCCGCACTTCTCTGCGATCAGGCGTTCCGATGGAAAGCACGTCCGGTCCCGGTCTGCGTGGAGACACAGCACCGAATAGACGCAGTAGGCGAAGTATCCGATCTCTGGGATACGGTCTATTGCCTCGTTCGGCGTTACGAAATACTTGCCGTCCACTTAGCCCTCCTGGCTTAGCGCTCTCGGATGATTCCGGCATCCAGTAACCGCTGGACGGACTTGCGAATTGTCCGTTCGCTCAGTTTTGCCCACGCCGCAATCAGCGGGATTTGCTCACGCGTCGGCGCGAACGTCTCCAGTGTCTCCGCATGACGCCGAAGCCACGCATACGTGCGCCACGGTCCATTGCCACGAGGCATCGACTGGACGTGTTGGCAACTCAGGTACGTGTAACCCGGCTGCATCTCGTGGTCTTCGGTGATGAGCGTCAACATTCCCTCCCGCGTGACCGTCATCGTTCCCCCTTGGCGTCCCTGAGTGCCCGCTGCCATGCCCGCTCGTCCCGCCCTGACCTTGCCGTCGCCAGATACTTTTTGATCGCTGCCATTTGCTGGAATAAACTCCCGCATTGACTCGCGCCTGGTCGTGGTTCCCGTCGTGCCCGTGCCGCTTCCTTGCGGCGTTCGCTGTCGCCATCCATGGCGATGCCTCCGTGTGTGTTTAGCGCCTGCCCTTTGTCTTCTTGCCGGATTCAGCCGCCAAGAGTTCTCGTATTTGCTGGACTTGTCGAGCCTCACGATAGGACACTGTGCTGAAACTGTGCTCAGTGTTTCTCGATATCGTCGTGCTGGCCTGACCTGAGCCGTCGAGCGTGTAAGTAATCTGCTGGATCGCGCCGTCGGGTTGGATGAGTTGGAATCCGCGAAACGTCTTGATGCCCGGCTCGTTGTA
>CAIPEB010000758.1 GCA_903863885.1 uncultured Planctomycetaceae bacterium
ATGATCAAACAATACATCCAGGACCAGGAGAAGAACGAGCGTGAGCAAGAACGCGGCCTATTTGAGTAACACCTGAATCACCAACATGGCCCCTTTTAGGGGCCTTCCTCATACCACCTGCTCCGCAGGTGGTTGTTGATTTACGCGGCCATTCGTGCCGCCTTCGAGAACTTACGCCCGGATGATGAAATGCAGGGCTTGGAATCTGCCGCCTTTGCCCGTGCGCAATCCGATTGGCTGGTGGGCATTAACTGTACTCGCGCTGCCGCGGTTCAGGCAGGTGTCCATGGTGCAACGCTTTCCATGGGCCGAGTCCAGACTCCTACGCTGGCTGTGCTGGTGGAGCGCGAGCGGGAGATCAACGCGTACGTGCCGGTCCCGTGGCATCGAATCGAGATGACGATTGAGGCGTCCGCCGGCTCAGTGCAACTTGTGTCGGAGCTGATGAAAGACAGTAACGTGGCACAGAGATCCGCTGCGACGCTGAAGGCGGGACAATGTGTGGTTATCTGCGCGAGTGCGGACGAAGAGACCACGCTTCAGCCGCCACTTCCCTTCGATCTGACAGAGTTGCAGGCAGCCGCGAGTCGGCGTTACAAGATGACCGCCGAGAAGACGCTCGAGGTGGCGCAAGACCTGTACGAATCCGGCCTAATCTCGTATCCACGCACCGATTCCCGGTTCTTGACGGGCGATCTGCTGTCTCGACTGGGCGACGTCTTTCAGGCGATTGCGCATCACGTGCCAGACCTATCTGAACTTGCAGGCAAGCTGGTTGCCATGGCAACGGCACATTCGCTGTCGACGCGATGTGTCAACAACAGCCGAGTCCGGGATCATCACGCGATCATTCCCACGGACAAGTCGGGAGAGGCGCTGCAGGGCCACGAAGCGCGTGTCTACGAGTTGATTGCCCGACGGACGGTTGCGGCATTTGCTGAGCCGGCCCGCGTTCAGAAGATCACGGTGGCGGCCAAGGCCGGCGAACTGGAGGTCAGAACTAAGGCCGAGCAATGGATCGAAAAGGGCTGGACCGTTATCGAGCCCCGACAGATTGACTCGACTGCCTTCAAAGCCGTTGCTTCGCTGGTGGCGGCCGGCGGCGGAACGCTGCAACAGGCCGTGGTGAAAGAACGCTGCAAACCACGTCCTGGACCTCATACGGACGCAACGCTCCTGGCTACCATGGTCGCGGCTGGCCGTCCAGAGGACATGGAGCCGTATGAATGGCGAGGAATCGGTACACCGGCGACGAGGGCAGCGACGATCGAACGACTGATCAAGCACGGCTTGGCCGAGCGTCAAGACAACTTCATCGTCGCTTCCGACATCGGGTGTCTGTTGATCGAAGCACTCCAGAACGCGCCGCTCACCGATGCGTCTCTGACCGCGATCTGGGAAAAGCGTCTCGCGGATATCGAGAGCGGCGCATCCCGCCAGCAGTTCGACAACGACATCGTCGCGTTCGTACACGAGCAGGTGCACCGCGTCAGCGAGTCGCCGCTGCAGCAGTTGACGAAGCGCGAGCCTCTGGGATCATGTCCAAGATGCCACACGCCGGTAACTGCGGATCCAAAGAGGTTCTGCTGCGAGAACGCCAGGGGGCAGGATCGAACCTGCGAGTTCGTCGTCTGGCGATGGCGGGCAGGAAAACGGATCGGTCGCGCGGAAGCGATAGACCGTATTCGGACCAACCGACCTCACAATACGGCCAACCACCCGATCCTGCCGCCCGCGGAGGGTGAAGCAGATTGGCTTGTGGAATATGCGGCCTGGGAGCCGCATCCGATACCCACCGAAGAAATCGACAGTGCCATCCTGGAAATCGTGGGAATCGAGCAGCCAGTCCTCGTTCGACGCATTACGCGTCTCGTCAAGGAGGCAAAGAACATGACGCACAACGAGGCCCGCCATTTAGTGAACCGAAGAACGGCCGCTCTGGTATCCCAAGGCACGCTGGTTGAACAGATCGAAGGCGAGGAGCCGGGCCAACAGCCCAAAGTCATGCGGTTGCCGAGATCGCCGGAGATCGTTGTTCGGGCGAGAGGACCAAGGGATATCGAAGAGATTCCGCTCAGCGAACTGCGGGAAACCGGTGTCACCTATTCTGAAGTTTGCGAAGCGATCGACCTACCGGAGAATGACGAGCGAGTTCAGAAGCGGATGCAGGCGGCGGGGGTTGCAGGTGCATAAGCCGATTTCGTCGAGAATTGTCCGGAGGAAAACAACGATGGATATCGAGGCTCGGCGCGCACGCGGATGAACACCAAATCCCGAAGTACCGCTCACGGTAGCGATTGTAGTGCCGCACGACTAACTCCTGACTAAGCCACCGCCTCTGGCGGTGAGAATTTACCAGGCTCTGCCGTGTGCGGCGTGGATATGAAAAGATCCTCCCTGGGGAAGGCCCCGTGGGGCCCGGGAGGACCGAA
>CAIPEB010000759.1 GCA_903863885.1 uncultured Planctomycetaceae bacterium
ACCAGCACCAGCTCCAGCGCCTGAACCAGCACCAGCTCCAGCGCCTGAACCAGCACCAGCTCCAGCGCCTGAACCAGCACCAGCTCCAGCGCCTGAACCAGCACCAGCTCCAGCGCCTGAACCGCCTCAGGCTCCACCCCCGGCCCCAGCGGCCGGTACGCAGAACGACCTCTGGAAGTTGAGACATTGGGTGGACCTGCCAGACGTGCCAAATCCAAGTCGCTCCACGCTGAAGCCCACGAGAAAAGAACCCCCGGGGTCTGGCGACCCAAGAAAGACGGTTTCGCTTGGGTACGTCAGCGAGAAAGTTACGCCGTTGAGCTTGTGTCTGGCTTCGATATTCACTGATATTGAAAATGTTGTGACAATCGGGAACGCTGAGTCAAATAGCCAATGGCAAATTGCGATTCGCAACAAGGTCGTCGCTGCTCTTGATATCTCAAATGACTCGCATGAACTGTTGTTCAAGTGGATGGACGACTCGGAGAGAGGCGATCGAGAACTGCTGTCGTCGATGGTTCTTATTGTCAGTTCTAGTCGTAACGAGCAAGAGAAAGAGCAGGTCGTGCGGTTGAGCACTCCGTTGCCGTGCCGTTCGCTGTCTCTTGGCAAGCCTGCGAATGCAGAGCGCAAATATGAATTTCCCGCTAAGTTTTCGGATCGCGTTTCTGGCTTTGCCATCTCTAACATTTCCGCCAAGGGAATACCGAATTCATTAGTACTCAAAGAGATGTCGTCTGGTCTTTGGGAGTCCGAGCGGAGGTTCGGTGTTTTTCAGATCAATATTCCTGCAAATCAATACACCGGTATTGACTTGCAGATTGGGTGTCGCATCAAAGTCGAAAGCGAAAACAGAGGCAATAATCTGTCTGCTATCCGCGTCAGTTCTGGTTTAAGGCGGAATGGTGAAGATGGTAAAGAAGTGGATGTCTCGCGAGGGCAGTTCACTAGAGAGCTTCAGGCTTTGCGAGATCGAATGGAGCCAGAATTATTGAAATACCGTGGTAATTTGAATGATCCTGAATTCATGCGCAAGCGTCGCGAAAGCGATATGCTTTCGATGAGGATTAATGCGCTGATGGGTATGGACGCTTATTGCATCACGTACTCCGTTGATGTCGAAATTCGGACTTCGACTGGAAAATCTGTAGCTGTGCCGCTGGTCAGTGACAAGGTGGTACCAAATTGAGACGAGAAGTAATGATAGACCATCAACAACTCGTTGAAGAAATTAAGTCGTCCGTGTCGTCCGTCTATGCATTAGACGCGGATTCGCTGTCAGATGTGGCAGCGATGTATTTGGAGGCGTGCGACGACATTAATCGCCGATTGCGCGAATGTTATCAACTGCTGGCCAAGGGGCATCGTTCCGAGGCGATCCAGCGGTGCGACGAAGAAAAGTTGTTGGACGAGGTGGCTTTGCTCGATTTTCCCGAGCAGGAAGCGTGGATCTCGCTTCTTACCGAGCGAGGCATGGTGCTGCCGCCACCGCTACGTCTGGACCTCGCGACTGAGTTGAACGAAGCGTACGCGGATCATGCGTCACTGGGTTCGCTGCTCAAGAAGCATCGTCTGCTCGCGTTGACACGCTCGCCGCTTGCAACGCGGTTGCAGGTGCTGCGATGGATCGCCAAATCCGATGCCAAGAACCCGGTGTGGGGCGAGGACTTGGAACTGTTCGAGCGCGCGAGGCTGAATGAGATTTCCCAGCAACTCGACGCAGCGGTGAAGAGAGCGGACCTGAATGCTCTGAAGGCGATGGAAGCCGAGTTGCAATCCAGCGATTGGAGTTCCGCGCCCGCGCCTGCGTTGGTCGATAAAGCGAAAAAACTGCGAGTCGAAGTCACGGCCAAGTGGGCGCGAGCGGAACTCGGGAAACTGGTAGCGAAGCTGGACGAGGCGTATGCAGCATTTGACGTCGACACGGGGCGGAATATCCGCGCTCGGTGGTTGGAACTGGTCCCGCTGGCACAGTTGAATTCATCGGACGAACTCGCGACGCAGTCCGCGCCTGCTTTGGAGTGGCTCGCGGATCAGGACACTCGTGAATCGGACAAGAAGGCCTGGCTGGAATCTTGCTCTACGCTAGAACGGGCAATTGAAGACAAGGCCTCGGATCACGACCTTCATCGTTTGCATCATGCGGTATTGCGGTGGGAGCTGGGAATACCCGATCTGCTTGAAGCACGGTACAACCAGCGCATCAAATCGATGGAGGTTGCCAGCGGGCGCAAATTCAGGTTGATCGTGGGTGCGACCGCCGGCGTAATGATTCTTGTTGCGGTTTTGGTTGGGTGGGTGATCATGGATCGTACTCACCGCAAGCGTGTATCGGTTGCTGTCGAGACGATTCGAACGACCGTACCGCCCGACGCTCATGAACGCGGTCGATCGTACCTGGATGGTCTCCAACGCGACGATCCGCGTGTTTTCGCGTCAGCCGAAGTCAAGCAGGCGATCGTCGAGTTTGATCAGGCGGTGGCTAAAGAAAAAGAACGCCGAGAGTTGTTTGCAAAGTCCCTTGAAGCCGCGAAGTCGGCGGGAGTTGACGAGCCCGACCGCAACGCGATCCGCGAGGCGGAGGGAACGGCTCGAACTCCGCAGGAAAAGGCAGCGATCGAGGAGTTCAACGCTGCGGTCGCCGAGCGCCAGCGCACGATTCTATCGGACATCGACAATAAGTTCGTTGCGGAACTAGATAAGATCCGTAAACGGCTGAGTGTGATTGCCGAGCAGAGTGATACGAATTCTGGCGAGCAAATGAAACAGATCCAAAGTATCAAGGTTGACATTAACTCGCTGGTGAGTCGTTCTCCGCGGGTGACAAGCGGCGTGAGCGATCAGGCGAAGCCGGTATTGGAACGGGCCGACGAACTTGTTTCGCGCATGCGGGGCCTGGAAAGCCAAGCGACCGCGTGCGGTCGAATTACAGCCGCTGTGGGGCGAGCCGATGCCTTCAAGGCGGCGTTGGAGTCTTTTGCCAAAGAGTTCCCCAAAGAGCCCGCCTCTGCTGAATTCACGAAAGTAGTACGGGAGTCGGCGGCTTGGGATGCCATCATCGGTTGGTCTTCATTTCTCGGAAGTTCGGACTTCGAGTCACTTCGCACAATTGAGCCATCGAAGGCGAAGTCGCTCCTTGCGCAGGGGCAGGAACTCGCCGGAAAATCCGGCGACAATCCCCTCGCAGCAGAATTCCATCGCCGTGAGGATTTGCTGAAGGCGGTCGCCGCCCGCGACGGTGACGGGAAGCAACCGCTGCACGAGCAGATCATCAAGCTGCTGCGAGATCCCCTCACTTCCCAAGTCTGGCTGGTAGTCACCGAGGACGGAGATCGTTATTACACGATGGCGCGTCCAGTCGAAGATGTTGATCGAATCACCATCGACTATGTGGAAGGATACGATCTAACCCCCAAGTCCAGAAAAATGTTCCTGAAGGACGTGAAATCCTCGGAACGCGCGCCTCAATGCAAGATTGCCGAAACAGCCATCGACCAGCTGAGAACAATCACCGGCGCAAACTGGGAAAAGACGATGTTCGACCTGTATCGATCGCTGCTGTCGGATCAGCAGACGGATCCGATTCTGCGATCCATTCTTGCCAAGCGAGTGCTTGAAACGGCCTGCCAGGGAAGTCACTGTTTCAGTGTGGCCTTCAAGTCGCAGCTGGAACAGTTGACGTCGCCCGCGTTCGATGACAGCATCGCATGGATGAAACCCGCTGACGAAGCGGTTGCGCGAGAGCGAGCGAAAGCGAGTCAGATGCTGGAAGGTCTGTTACGTGAAGCTACTGCGGCTGGAACAAAAGCTGGGGACCTGTTGAAGCAATTGTCGCAACCGCCTGCGAGCACTTACCGATGGGTTGGCTGGCTGCACCGTGACGCCAAGGGCAACTGGGAGTGCCTCGGCAGCGCAGGCGACGCCGCCGGCAGTCTGGAGGTTGTGGTGCCCGGTGTGGCCTCGGGGCCCTGTGAGATCAAAGAAATCGGGCGATTGGAACGCGGTTCGGTAACGTGGAAGTCGCCCACTGACGAACGATATCTTCAAGGACGCCCGTTGTTGCTCAAAGTCGTGCGCAAACCCTGAGCTTGCCACCTGAATACATGCGGAGATTCCGGCCATGGATCAATCATTGTTGTATGTAAAGATTAAGGGACGCAGCCAAGGCCCGTTTTCCGTGGAGAAACTTCAGGAATTCGTGCGCCGCGGGCAGTTGAGCCGCATGCATCAGGTTTCTGCGGACGGTGTCAGTTGGCAGGCCGCGTCAACGTACCCGGAGATCTTTGCGTCAGCCGCCGTGCGACCAGTTGCTACGCCTCAGTCTGCGTCAAGCGGCTCACTCGAACTTGCTCCTCAATCCGTCCCGAAGCCGGCGCAGGCCGAACAGTGGTACTACGCAGTTGGTTCCGATCAATTCGGGCCGGTCGATCGGGCTGCACTCGTTTCAATGCTTCAGTCCGGCCAGCTTCTGCCGAAGAGCGAGGTATGGCGTGACGGAATGACGGATTGGACATCCGCCGAATCGATTCCAGGGCTTGTCCCCAGCAGGCCTGCCGCCACAACGGCGCAGTCAAACAACCAGCTTGACCCCGAGGTTGTGCACTCGCTGTTTGCCTCGAAATCGTGGATCACTCTGGTTGCCGGATTCGGATTTGCTTCGGGAAGCCTGATGGCGTTGATGGGCATCATTGCTGTGATCGGCGGGGCAAAGGCCGATAGCGGCATGGTCGTCCTGGGGGGCATCATCTACATGGCGATGGCCGTTATTTCGATCGTAGGCGCAGTACTGCTGATGAGGTACGGTTCCCTTATTGGCGAGGTGATGCTTTACAAGACCGCTTCGCACCTTTCTTCGGCATTCAATGCACAAAAGACCTTTTGGAGCTACGTCGGCATTGTGCTCATCGTCATGCTTGCTTTTCTAATCGTCGGTATACTCCTGTCGATTGCCGCTGCGGGAGGCATTCCTTCGAATTTCCGCATGTGACCAATCCAGGCCAAGTGAGTTGTCCCGTGACACGTGAAGCCGTCTTACCCGGGAGATCCGCCGAAAGTGGCGACGTCTCGTTAAATTGGTCTCTGTTGGATATCGAACAGCGGATCGGTTTCCGAGGCGGCCGTTTTACACGGGTGAACAACCGGCTGTCGTTTCTTGTCGCGTTGCTTTGCACCGTGGCGTTTTTCGTGCTTCTGCTGTTCGTTCCCGACAGCTACCTTGCCGTTCTATTCACGCAGCGCGGCCCAACTCAATATGCAGCCTGTTTTCTGGCGTTCTGGTCGGCCGCAATCCTATTTGTGAAGTGGAAGAAGCTCAGGCTTCAGCGACTCGCCTTAAATTATGAAGCGGTGCCGCTGGAGCACGACTTCGTCTTGACGCCGTTGACAGCGCGTCAGGTTACGGAACGCATCTACGGGATCGCGGATGAACCGCAGCAGTTCGTCCTGCTGCATCGGATTCTCGTGGCCCTGTCGAATCTGGAGAATCTCGGCCGCGTTTCGGAGGTCGACGACATTCTGCGATCCGAAGCCGAAAACGAAACGGAGATCATGGAGACCAGCTATTCCCTACTCAATGGATTCGTTTGGGCGATACCAGTCTTCGGATTCATCGGCACTGTCCTCGGGCTTTCGCAGGCCATCGGTGCGTTTGGCGGCGTGCTGGGCAGCGCAGAGGATCTGAGCCAGATCACCGGTTCGCTGCGTCTTGTGACCGCGGGATTAGCGACCGCATTTGATACGACGCTTGTGGCCCTGGTCTTCGCCGTTGCCATCCAATTGACGATCACCTTTCTCCGCAAGTCAGAAGAGGAATTCCTGGGGGAGTGTTCGGATTATTGCTTGCGGCGCGTCGTGGGGCGACTGAAGCTCATGCCATATGAGAACGAGCGGGAATAGACATGCGCCGGAAACGGTCCAATCAGGTTCCCATTACGCTGTTCTCTTTCCAGGACATTATCACGTCGGTTACAGCCATCCTGCTGCTCTTGACGCTGCTATTGGCTTTCGAATTGGTCCAGAAGGCTGCCATGGCGCGCGCCACTCAACCGAAGCAGGTCGCGGAGCGAGTCACCGAGTCGCTCCAGGAAATCGAGGCGCAGTTGCTCGAGCTGCAGTCGAAGCTTGCAACTCAGGGAAAAGTCGCATCGGAACTGGCGAAGTCTGAGAAGCCCGAGATCCAGCAGCAGCAGGACAGCGCAAACGTTGAGATCGCTGGATTGAATTCCGAAATTAAGCGACTGGAGGCTCTCAAGCAGGACATCGCCCAGGAGCATGCTCGTCGAAAGGTGGAATTGCAGCTGCGTGACAAGGATCGGAAAAGCCTAGCTGGCATTCGTGAGGAACAGCGGCGAGTTCAAAAAGACACGGACGATCTGCAAAAGTCCAATCGACGGTTCTTTCGAGTTACGCCGGTATCGGGCAAGACACCCTGGTTGGCCGAGATCGCTGCCTCGCGAGTACTCGTGGCGCAGCTTGGTTCGGAATCGACAAGTCGGCAGTTTGACGGAAGTGCCTTGACTGGCGCCGGTTCTGCGTTCGTAAAGTGGGCCGGATCGCTGAGTCCGGGAAGCAACTACTTTGTGCTCGCCATTCGTCCGTCGGGCGTAAGCGAGTACCGGGATGTGCTCCAGGGACTGCGAGAGCGGGGTTTTGATGTGGGATTCGAGTTGCTCGGCGAGAAGGATGAGCTACTTGAAAAGCAGCCCGTGAAGAAATCTTGACATGGCGCGCAGCGTAGACGTTGGCAGCTTTGAACTCTTGCTCGACACCATAACGAATGCGTTTGGTGGGATTCTTTTCATTGCAATTCTTGTGGTAATCATGCTGCAGTTGTCGGGCAAACGTGAACTGGAGAAGCCAACTGCGGAACTTGACGAGATCGCTCACCGTCGGATGGAGCGTCAGATGTCAGAACTTGCGCAACGCCGCGAGCAGCTGCGGCGCGCTCTGGAATTGCAGGGGCGGATCATTCAGGATTTCGCGCCTGATGATTCCCGCGAAGCGCTGGAACGACTCAACAAGTCGAAAGTCCAACGCGAGGATCTAGCGACGCGTCGAGACAAACTGTTGAATGAGGTCCAGGACGAGCGGACGCAAATCGGCAAAGTGGTACGAGAGTCGAGTCAGCTCGACCAGGAGTTGGCCAGCGCGAGCCGAGATCTGAATGAACTGAAGTCAGCACACCAGCGGGAGATCGAAAGCCGGACGAAGACTGCGAACATGCCCATGGCTCGGCGCACCTCGAAACTCGAGACCGTCGTGATTGTGCGGTACGGCCGACTGTACGTTCCTTTCCGGACGATTGAGGATCGATTGGCGGGGCGAGTGAACAGCGAGGACATGGCGGGAGTCGGAGAAGATGCGTCCGAAGTGACGCTGACTCCAAAGCCGTACGCCGGTCTACCCCTGGTTGCAGCGGCCTCACTGAAGCGGGATCTTGCGACGAAGCTGTCGGGCTACGAGCCGGGCCGTTTCTACCTGTGCGTGGCCATTTGGAATGACTCGTTCGACAGATTTGAGCATTTCAAGGAAGCTCTGATCGCCTTGGGCTTCGAATACCGTTTGATTCTCCTGACGGATGGAGGGAAGGTGTCGGAAGGACCCGTGAAGGACGTGTTGGTACAATGACCGCGGATGCCAGTTTTGGTTCCAGCGATTGGTGAATGGAATGTTCGTGCGCGAAAGTATGGAATCACCGCGATGATTGTTATCTGTCCCGGCTGTGCTCGAAATCTGGTCTTCGAGCAAAAGCCCGATCCACAGAAGCACTCCTGCCCGCATTGCGGAACGTCCATGACGGTGGTCTGCCCTCCGCCGCTGCGATCAGACCGAGGCAGTACGAGTGACAAGCGTTCCGTGCCTCCCGCCCACAGACGTACTCAGAAGAAGAGAAACAAAGCGATCTCGGACAGAACGAATCGAATCATTGCCCTTGCCGCACTCGTTTTTGTGCTTGCAGTACTGGGAGTTGCGGTTTACCTGGCCACCCAAAGAACTGCTCGGGACGGACCAGCGCCGTCTAGCAGGCGAACTGCGAGTTCCACGCCCTCGCAGCGACGAAGTTCACCAGCGAGCACGCCCGCTGCCGTACCGCAGAAAGCCGCGCCGGAAAGCCGGTCGCCGCGAATTCCCAGCGAATCTTCATCGCAATCCGAGAATCGGAGTGTGAAAAACAGCGGGGATCGGTCACGCGACGCTGCGTCTCACTCAGCGGCGAGCGCACCGCCAGCGTCGAAGCCCGATGATGTTGACCGTCGCAAAACGGAAACTGAGTCCGCACTGCCCACGGCGCCGAAGTCGAGGCCCACGCCTTCACCGGAAGTTCCTGGCTCGGCGAAAGAGGCGCAATCATCGGCGCTTCGCCCATCGTCGAAGACGCGTCCCCCGAGTTCCAGCGGTATTGCCGCAAGACCGAAAAACCCATCGACGGAACCCGCCATACCAGCGACGGTTCCAACACCTGCGCCATCGGACATGCCGCCGGATGTCGGTGGATCGGGCGACGAAGACGCCTCGCGATCGAATTCTGATTCAGAGGGAGAGGCGAAACAGTCGCCTCCATCCGAGTTGGATCCGTTCAGAGGGATCGAGTCGCTGGTCGTGCTCTCCGCGTCACCGGCCGGCAAGTCGCCGCTGAAAAACCCAGGGGCCGATTCGAATGACGTGGATATTCCAATCGCTCGTTTTGATCCGCCTGTTGACAAGAAACAGTTCACTCTGAGGCTGCTTCGTATCCTACCGGAAGGTGTATCCGCCGAGTTGGTGCCTTCCGCCGACCGGAGCGTCTGGAGCTTGAAACCGAGTTCGGCACTTGCTCAGTCAGTCGGCGATTTTGTCTGCGAGCCCGGCGGACAGTTTGGAAATTTGCTTGTGTTCAGGTTGCGCAGTGCTGGCGCGAACGCTCTTACGGCGTTGTCAAGTCAAGTGCTCATCATGGAGTGTGGCAAATATGCGCACGCGGTGACATTCGGACCGATTCGTGCGGAAAAGCTGACGCTTGGCAAGGAGGTCGCGCTGAAGCTCAATTCTCAGTTTGTCGGGTTGGAACTGCGCAACGTCACATTGTCGGGAGTTAAGATTGAATCAACTCCAACGATGAGCGAGCGTCATTGGAGATTCGCTCTGCATCCGGATTTGTCCCTGTTTATCGATGTCGAACTCGAAGATGGACCGAGACAATCGGTATCGGCGCGACTGGAATACGAGGGCAAGACGCTCTCACGCAAGGGCCTGCAGACGCTCGCAAATGAAATGGCGCACTCCGACAGAGTGGATCGCGACTTGGCGAAAGCGTTCCTGACGCTGGCAAGTCAATTCTCTGAAGTGGAGATCCGTTACGAGATCCACGGATCACTGCAGAGAAGTAACGGTGTTAAGCTGACTGTTCCGTTGGTGATGCCGAAGTGAAAGCTGTTATTCCGTGCGAAGGTAACGAAGCGACGCGGAACCGGCGGCGGAAGGTCGGCGCGTTTCGATAGTACCGCGGAATCCGAGGAGGACCGTCCGAATCGGCCCTCCATTTTACCGTGCCTTGACCGAAGCGAAATGCAAGCATGATTGAGACTTTGCTCGAAGGCATCCGACTTGGCGAAGTCCGTCTTGTTCGCTGTCAAGATGTTGCAGATATGCTCGCTCATCTGCGCATCTGGGGCGACCAAGATCGCAACGGGCTGCGGGTGGTGCTCTGTAACTGGGGCGAAGTCCCTAAGCCCGACGAAGCACTCAGCCAGGTCATCGATGCCCTCGCTCGCACAGCATTGTCGCTCTGGCCGAACTGGTATGGTGTGCAGCGAAGTGATTCTCAGGCACACCCGAGGTCGATCCTTGCGAGCACGCGTTGCGCAGTATCCGCGCCATGGCTTGAAGCTGCCGCCAACCGGTGCCGGGCAGGCAAGACGCCGCGTCTCGCCAAGTTCGCCAATGCTATTCAGGCTGCCCAACTCGCTCTGGCCATTGAGCCGGAACGTCTCCACATTGTATTAGCCCTCTCCGCGGTCCATTCCGAGTCAGAGTCCTTGTTGTGTTTTGCGCGAGCGGCCGAGTGGCTGGCCAAGGAGACACAGGCACGTGTCATTGCCGTAGTTCCTTCACGCTTGGCCGATTTCATTTGTCCGCCGAAACAAACCTGCCTGAAGAGTGATATCGAGATGCGTGACCGGGTCCGGCAAGGGTACTTTCAAGCAAGCGGTGGGCGTTGGAATGTCAGGGTGCGCCTAGCTGACTTGCGCCGTGCTCTCACAGATGTGCCACGCGATCAGCTCGATCAAACCTTACTCGCGATGGAACGTCAGGAAGGCTTGGTGCTCTACCCGCTGGATGATCCGCAGGAAATCCATGGCGAAGATGAGGCAGCTGGGCTGGCCAACACTCTGGGAATCCGCCGGCACATCCTCTGCATAGAGAGGTAACCTAATGAATGAGCTCCAAGCTCTCAAAGCGATCGATTTTGATTGGACGGTACACCTCAAGAGTGTCTGGAGCGACAGCCCATACGACGTCCCAACATTCCAAGAAGAGCTGCGGCAAGAGTTTGCAGGCAGGCTCGATGACCTAAACCGCAGCAGCAGTCTGTCATCCCCTCTCGGATGGGCGGCTTCTGCAGCAACGGCTTGATTTCGTCCTGGTACTGGGTAATGCGATCGATGGCGGTCGTGAGGCGATTCTCTTCATTCGTGTCATCCGCACTCACGCCCGCGTCTTGCATCCAGTGTTGGGCAATCGCCGCCGGACCGAACGTGGACTGAAACGTCTTGACCGCCTGATCGGAGCCGGCCAGGATCTCATCGCCAAGTTGTCCGTAGGCGGGACGACGATGATCGACATACTCCTTCAGCATGCGTGCGAATACGGCCCTGGATCCCCGTCCGCGCGGCAAGGGAGAGTCGCCGGTGGAGTGATCTCGCACGCGGCGTTCATTGGCCTGCCGCTTCGCCTCGAACGACGCGGTGAACGCTTCTGCAATCTGCTCGCCGCCCTCGCCCCAGTTGGCAATATTCACCGTGACCGGGGACGGAGCTGCAGCCGGCTGCTCCTTGGTGTAGTCCAACAGTAACCCTTTCCCCAACACGGGTGGCCGAGCGATAAAGTACCCACGCTTCAGCAAGAAATCGAACACGGTGGACTGTCTCCCCTGCTGTAAATCCTCGCGGGCCAGCAGTCCCGCATCGGTCAATCGCCAGTCCTCCTTCTCACCGCGGCGACAATGAAATGGGATTGCGTCTCGGGTCTCGCCCTCCCTCCATTGCTTGTAGCTTTCTCCCCAGTCCAGCCAGATGGCCGAGACGAGCCCGTCGAAAGCCTCGGCCACTCCGTGCTCCCCCGTAACGGCGAACGAGCAACGCACGCAGTCCTGGCGGCTGAACATCCTCAGAATCGCCTGAAATCTGCGCTCGACCATGCCGGCGGCAGTCAGCAGCAGCAGCGCCTCGCCCTGCCGCTCCGTAAGTGAATCCGAGTCAAAGGAAGTCCACATCTCGGGTATCCGACCGAGCAGATCAGCGACGGCTTCCTCCAAGGGATCGCGATAGTCCATGGCAGAACACTCCAACGGGGTGCAAGCGGGAGTTGCTGGGAATTTCCGCAGCGGGATCGCGCTGAGAGAGGCGGCACCGGGGCAGCCGCGGTGCGCCAAAGAACGCGTGTGGACCCGCCAGAAAGACCTTCTGACTCAGGCGCTCGGCATAACGGAGCCGGCGAGCCGGGTTCCACCGCGAATTGCGGCTTAGGTGCAGTAGTGGACTAATGTACCCTATTCGTACTTGCTTGCAACCGGGTAGCGGAGATTTTGAAAAGAAATCGGTAGGGCGTCGAACCGACAGGGACGAGAGCGGTGTCGGAGCCATTTTCGTGGGCGGGTCCGCTTCAGAGCGAAATAGGCTGGGCTGTTGTTTGACGGATAAGTGTAGGGGGTATACCCTACACTTATGAGCAAAGGGTTGAGCAAGCTGCAGAAGACGATTTTGGGGCTCTTGGACAACAGCCTACCAGGGTCGTGCTACCGTTGGTCCGGCACGTTGACTACTCGGGAACTGTTGCATGAGCTCATTATACGGGGAATGATTTCCCGTGATTCGCCGAAAAAATCCGCCATGGCGACGATACGCCGGGCATGCATGTCGTTACTGGAACGCGGGCACATTGAGGGCGAGTATGACATCGATAACGATTATCCGTGGGCCAAGGTCATCTCATGGCGTTTGGCGACGAGGGGTAAGCCGTCCGCCGATGAATCAACCCGCTGACGTCGATCCGACTCGTCGCACGCTCGGCGATACCGGCCTGGGGTATTGGCAGGAAGACAGGTGCAAGACCTGGCAGGATAAGGAAAGTAACGCGGCGGACTGCCATTTTGATTTGCAGGATACCGGCAAGGCAAACTCCGAGGCCGACCGCGATGAGGCCACGATTGAAGTGCACGCCGGTAACGAAACGCAGGTCAACTCGTCAAGCGTGGCCGTCAGGCGTTCGCGGCGAACTTTCCGCGTTCGGTTTTCAGGAACCGGGCCGCGCTGCCCTTGGTGCTGATCTCGCGAATGATCGCGCTGTACAGCGTGGCGTGCGGCGTCTTACCGCCGGGGCTGGTCCAGTAGCCTTTGGTGGCCATGTTATCGACCATCTCTTTGGTATTCATCGGTTTGTCCGCTTCGGTCAATACCTTGGCGGCGGCGTCGATTGCGCTGAGCTTCTTATCCGTCGTCGTATCGCTCCGCTTTCCTTTCTTGCGAGCCGTCTTGGCGGGCGCCGGTTCGCTGCACTTCGAGCAGAACCGTTCGCCATCGGTTTCGGTCCACTCGTGGTCTCCGCCCCGCGGGCATTCGCCGGTGGTCGCTTGCTCCGGCGCGGGGCTGGCGGACTTGGTGGTCTTGGCGGATCCCCGCGCCGCGCCCTGAAGTCGCTGCGCGCTCTTGATGTGGATCTGCTTGCCCGTCGTCAGGTTGGTCGCCTCCCAACCGCCCCGGCTCTTTTCCGAGTCGATACGGATTTCCACCCGCTTGCCCGACACGTTCGCGAAGTACCGTCCGCCAATCTTCACATCTGCCTTCTTCATCTCTGCGACTCCCGTTACGTGGTGATGGTAGGCTGCCATCGTCAGGCGGCGGGAACCACCCGCCGCGACGCGCCGACTTGCGTCGGCCGCGTTTCGGCTTCAGTAGGCGACCGCCCAGGCGTGCTTCGATCCGTAGCCGCGCTGCCCGCCTTCGACGAGGAAGACCACGGCGTCTTCGGCTTCGTCCTGGTCGTCGTCCGATCCGTGGATCTCTTCGCCGGAGGCCAAGCCGCGAATCTCGTTTTCAAACGGCCAGGCCTGCTGGGTCATCAGGCGGACTTCCGCGTCGCCCCCCAGCGAGTCGCGGTACTCTTCCAGGCGGCTGATCAATTCGTCGATGGTCATGGTTCGTGCTCCAGGTGGAATGCGGAAGGTTGTTCAGAGGATGCGACCCAGCAGGCTCTTCTTCATCGCGCCGGCCGCCAGGCAGGCAATCAGGTGTTCGTGGATCAGGGCGTGGTCGTTGGTTACGCCTACCTCGACGTCCGCCAGCTCCAACTCCTCGGCCAGCGAGTGCAGTCCTTCGACCGCCTTGTAGTAGGCGTCGCGAATCCGCTGGGCCTGCTGGCCGTCCATCGTGCGGAATGCTTGACGAAGGATCTGTTCTGCGGCGTTCGTGTCGCGCTGCTTGTTCGTGGCGTCGTTCATGTTGGGGGCTCCTCGTCGTGGGTGTTCGGAAGTCGGATGCGGACAGTCATACATAAGCCATGCGGGTGCAGAAGCATCAAGCGCAGTCCGCGATAAGTCGGCTGGAATTCAGCAGGTTTCTTGCGGCAGGGACGCCAGGAACGCGACTCGTGGGAAGCCTTAAGCCTTTCGAGTCGGGGGAGGGAGCCCCATCGCCAGGGTCCCGGCTATGAGGCGTCGCCGCGAAACGCCCGACCAGTCTGACTGACGCGATTTGTCCCGGCACCGCGAATCATCGAGTGCCGCTGCGAGAAACACCGCGATGTAAGGGAAGAACGGTTGCGTCGCCGGGGCTACAAGTGGGATCGCCTGATCATGGCTCCGTTCGACGATTGGCGGGAGCGAGATCGAAGCCTGTCACCGGTCGATTTCAAGGGCTAGCACCTCGCCGAGTCGCCATGTGTGGGAATGGTGGAATCGCGCGACTGGATCGCTCGAGGCGTGCATGAAGCGACGGTGAAGGTCGTGATCGCTGTGGAGACAGGGAAGGTTTATCCGTAGGTGGCATTTGAGAAATTGACCTTGATCGCCCTTCGTGCCGCCGCCAACCCCTCGTCGCACGCCGGTTCGACCGCACCTTGCTTTCGAAAGGGGACGGCTTCAGCAAACGGACGGTGGACTGGTCAGTTACCCGTTTCCAACTATGCTGAATGATCGCGTATTTCAGCGTTCAATTTGTATTTTCTTCCAATCCGTCGGTCGGCATCGCGTCGCGAAATAGTCATGAACCCTGCGAAGTTTGCGTTGCGACGTCCGTGGACAGTCATCGTCGTGCTGTTGGCGATTGTGCTGACATGCGGTCTGGCATTGCGTCCGAAGAGCTTCGACACCTGGCTGGTCCAGTTGGGTCTTGAACTGCCGGTTCCGCGCATGGCTGTGGACATCTTTCCGAGCCTGAATCTGCCCGTCATCTATGTCTGCCAGCCCTACGGCGGCATGGACGCGGCTCAGATGGAAGGGCTGCTGACGAATTACTACGAGTACCACTTCCTTTACATCAGCAATATTCACCACGTGGAGAGCCGCAACATCCAGGGCATGGCCTTGATGAAGCTGTTTTTCCATCCTGGAACCAACATGGCCCAGGCGATGGCGGAGACGATCAACTACGTGAACCGCTCGCGGGCTTTCATGCCGCCGGGAACCGTGTCTCCGTTTGTAATGCGGTTTGACACAGGCAGCGTTCCGGTCGGCTATCTCGTATTGTCCAGCGGCACGCGGACGATCGGCGAAATCCAGGATCAGGCACTCTTCAAAGTCCGTCCGCTGTTCTCCTCACTGCCCGGAGTTTCCGCGCCGCCTCCGTTCGGCGGCAGCGTCCGTTCGATCGTGGTGCGAGCCAAACCGGACCGCTTGCGGGCCTATGGCTTGTCGCCGGATGACGTCGTGCAGGCATTGAGTGCGGGCAACACGATCAGCCCGTCAGGAAACCTGCATCTGGGCGACAGCTACCCGGTCGTACCTACCAATGCCTTGATCAAGAATCTCGACGACTTCGGCGCGATTCCCCTGCGCCAGGGACCGCAAGGCTCGGTGTACCTGCGTGACATTGGCACAGTCGAAGACTCGACGGATCTCACCGTGGGCTACGCGCTGGTGAACAGTCGACGCGCCGTGTACATTCTCGCCACAAAACGCGCCGAGGCTTCGACGATGAGCGTCATCGACGAGATCAAGAACGCCTTGCCGAGAATGCAGAAGGAACTGCCCGCCGACATCCGAGTCTCCTTTGAGTTCGACCAGTCGCCGTATGTGGTGCGGGCCGTGCGGAGCCTGTTCACGGAAGGGGCACTGGGCGCGGTGCTGACCGGCCTGATGGTGCTGTTGTTTCTCCGTGACTGGCGCAGTGCTCTCATCGTGGTGCTCAACATTCCGCTGGCCATCCTGTCGGCTGTGGTGGCGCTGTGGATTGGCGGTCATACGATCAATCTGATGACGCTTGGCGGCCTGGCACTCGCGGTAGGCATCCTGGTGGATGAGACCACGGTTGAAATCGAGAACATTCACGTCCAGCTGCGCAAGCACGGGTCCGTGGCCCGCGCCGTTCGCGAAGGGAATCGAATTACTGCCATACCGCGGTTGCTCTCGATGTTCTGCGTGTTGGCCGTGTTCGTGCCGTCGTTCTTTATGCGAGGCGCCGCGCGCGAATTGTTCGTGCCGCTGGCGCTGGCGGTCGGGTTCTCGATGATCGCTTCCTATCTGTTGTCGAGCACGTTCGTCCCGGTCGTGGCGACCTGGCTTCTGAAACCGAATGCGCATCCCGAAGGGTCTGAGCGAGATCTTGGCGCTCGCCTGCGACGCGTCTTCGAAACCGCGACGGGGCGCACCGTGCGGTGGGGTTGGGTGACGCTCTGCGTCTACCTCGTGGCCTGCGGGGCGATTCTGTGGCTTGGCGGCCAACGTCTGGGTATCGAGATCTTTCCCGCGTCCGATGCGGGGGAGTTCCGTCTGCGGCTCCGGGCGCCCGATGGAACACATTTCAGCCGCACGGAGCAGATCGCGATCGACGTGTTGGACACGGTCAAGAAGACTGTGGGGCCCAACAATGTGGCTCTGACGCTTGGCTACGTCGGGACCATCCCCGCTAGTTTCCCGATCAACGGAGTCTATCAATGGTCGCGAGGCCCTGAAGAGGGCTTGCTGCGCATCGCCCTAACTCCCGGAAGCGGCGTGCGCACGGAAGAAATGAAGGAAACGCTGCGGTGCGAACTGGCGCGGCAGTTTCCGCAAGTGCGATTTTCGTTTGAACCGGCCGACATCATCAGCGAGGTGATGAGTTTCGGTGCGACGACTCCGATCGAAATCGCCGCGCGCGGATCCAGTCTGCAGGAAAACCGCGAGTACCTTGCCAAGGTGCAGAAAGAGTTGCAGTCGCTGCGTTACATGCGCGACGTCCAGTTCGCTCAATCCTTGGATTATCCGACCGTCGATGTGAAGCTCGATCGCGAACGAGCCGGACTGAGCGGTGCGAACGCCGCCGAATTCGCAAGGTCGATGGTGGCCGCCACGTCCTCGAGTCGGTTTGTCGTGCCGAACTACTGGCCAGATCCCAAGACCGGAATCGGGTATCAGGTGCAGTTAGAAATCCCTCAGGCCCTGCTCACCAGCGCCGACGATCTCGGCGCGGTTCCAGTTGCCAACGGCGTAAATAAAGCTCTCTTGCTGCGCGATATCGCGCAGATTCAGCCGGGGACGATGCCCGGACAGTATGACCGCTATAACATGAAGCGAGAACTTTCGCTGACCGCCAACATCTCCGGCGCGGACCTGGGCCGAGTCTCGCGCGATGTGAACCGACTGCTTGCGCGACTCGAGAAAAACGGGGACAAGCCCGAAAGCGTTACCGTGGAAATCCGCGGACAGATTCCTCCGCTGCGCCAGATCCTGGGTGGTCTCACGGCAGGCCTGTTTCTGGCGCTGGTCGTCATTCTGCTGCTGCTGACCGCGAACTTCCAGTCGTGGCGACTGTCGCTTGTCACGGTCCTTTCGGCGCCCGCCGTTCTGGCCGGTGTCGTGATCATGCTCCTGGCCACCCATACCACGATCAACATTCAGTCGATGATCGGCACCATCATGGCGCTGGGAGTCGCGATGGCAAACGGAATCCTGTTCGTGACATTTGCTGAACGCGAACGACTCGACGGACTGACCAGCCAGGACGCAGCCGTGCGAGGGGCAGGCGGTCGGGTCCGGGCGATCCTGATGACCAGCGCCGCGATGGTCGCGGGTATGGTTCCCATGGCGCTGGGTCTGGGAGACACGGGACCGCAGACCGCGCCGCTGGGACTTGCGGTGATCGGTGGATTGCTGGCCGCCACCGCGGCGACGTTGTTCATCCTCCCCGCGGCGTTCACCGTGATCCAGGCGGGGACGGGACGCCAGTCGGCATCGCTGGATCCGGACGATCCCGAGAGTTCGTGTTTCGATGCGACGCAGGTATCGTAAATTTGCGGGTCTTAACCGATCGTGAGGAAGCATATGGTTTGCGGGAACGCATCAGCGATTCGATTCGCAACGATGGGCTCGCTGTTCATGCTGTTGGCTGGGTGCGGCCAGGGCGAACCAGCCCCCGCGGCCAAGAGTTCCACCGGAGCGGAAACCGCGGTCCGCGTGCCCGTTCGCCAGCCCGAGCGAAAGAACCTGGTTCGCACCGTTGTCTTGCCCGCCCAGTTTGAAGCCTATTTTGAAGCACCTTTACTGGCCAAGGTGACGGGGTATGTCCGGCAAGTCCGCGTCGATATCGGAGACCGAGTCCGCGGTCCGCACCCCGGCGACAGCGGCCAAGTGATCCCCGGTGATCTGCTCGTGGAGATTGAAGTTCCTGAATTGGTCAACGAACTGGCTCAGCGAAAAGCGGCAGTGAGTAAGGCGAAGGCAGTGGTCAGTCAGTGCGAAGCGGCCATCAAGGTAGCGAAGGCGGCGTTTCAATCGGCCAGTGCGGAGATCGCCGAGGTTAAGTCCGCCGTGGATGCCGAAAAGGCGCTCCGTACCAAATGGAAATCCGAGTCCGGCCGCGTCAGTGAACTTGCCGCCTCGGGAGCTGTCACGCGGAAAGCAGCCGATGAATCGGCGAGCCAACTGCAGTCGTCCGAGGCGACCGTGCGCCAGGCCGAGGCCAAGGTGGCGTCCGCACAAGCTCGCCTCGCTGAAGCTGCTGCCGACGTCGAAAAATCCGAAACTGACCTGGGCGCTGCCAAGGCGGAAGTCGAAGTCGCCGGGGCCGAGCACGCCCGCGCCGAGACGATGATCAGTTTCTGCCAGCTTCGCGCGCCCTTCGACGGCGTGGTCACATTACGCAGCGTCCATCCCGGATATCTTACAACGGCCTCCACGAATAAACCGCTGCTTGTCGTCAGCCGCATCGATCTACTGCGACTTGTCAGCCAGGTACCCGAAAAAGACGCTCTGCTGGTTCATCCAGGCTGCAAATCGACGCTGCGTATTCCCTCCCTGCCCGGTACTTCGATAGCGGGACAAATCACGCGGACAAGCGATTCGTTGGACACCAGCAACCGCACCATAACAGCGGAAATCGATGTGCCCAATGCTGATTACAAGTTGAAACCCGGCACCTATGTTCAAGTGGAAATCGAGGTCGCTCGGCGCGAGAACGCGATTACGCTGCCCACAACCGCCATCATCAACCAAGCCCAGCAGCGTTGCTGCTTGATCGTGAGCGAAGAATCCAAAGTCGTCATGAAGCCCGTGCAACTGGGCATTCAATCAGGACCTGACGTTGAGATTGTCTCCGGCCTGACCGGCAGCGAATTCGTAATCTGGGCCAACGTTGCCGGCTTCCGTGACGGACAGGTTGTGGACTCCGTGCGTCCTTCAGGATCAAAGTGATCGCTAGCGGCGATGGCGTCACGCAGTCTCCTTATCCTGCCTCGTCTCCCCGGCCTGTTGGCTGGCGTTCCTTAATCTTTGGATGGCTTCCCGAAATTCTCTGGCGCGATCCATTGATAAGCGGCGAAAGTGCCGATGATAACGCCTGGGGTAACTGCGGAGGCGTGGTGTCGAGCATGCTTGGCGGGACACAACATGACCGGATTTCTTGGCTCCTCGCCTTGAGCGTGCTAGCTGTTGTCGTGGGTTGTCGAGTAACAGGCATCGATAACGCGACGACACGGGAACTTCCGCCATCGATTGCGTTGAGCGATCATCCTTCGGCTCAGCGGATCCGAGTGGAAGATACAAAGCAGTCCGACCGAGCGGAGGTTGTCGCAGCCTCATTCGAAGATTCGTCCTCCGAACAGGTCAGTGATAGCCCGAGTGCCGAAATCCGACTGGCCTCCGCCGACGCACCGGAACCCGTTGAAGAGAATTCGGAACTTCCGCCGGACGGGCGACAATCATCCGGAACGGAAACGGCGCCCGCATTGGATCTGGCTACGGTGCTGATGCTCGTGGACGGGCAGAACCCCCAGGTGCGACTGGCGCATGAGCGGATCATCGAAGCTTATGCTCGGTGCGAACGAGCCGACTTTATGTGGCTGCCGTCCATCCGGACTGGGCTGAACTACAACAAGCACGAGGGGGCAATCCAGGACGTTGGCGGACGGGTGTTTGATACGAGTCGCACATCTGCGTACGGGGGAATGGGGGCCGCCGCAGTTGGTGCCGGATCGCCGTTAGTGCCGGGGTTGTACGCGAACTTCCATGTGGTCGACGCATGTTTTCAGCCGCGGATCGCCGAACGCGAAGTCTCGGCGCGCGGATTTGCTGCAACCGCGGTGCGCAATAACCAACTTCGGGACGCGTCGATTGCTTACTGGGAACTGGTTCGAGCGGAACAACAAGAGTGTATTGCCCAAGAGACGCTCAAGCACACGCAAGACCTTGCGAAGTTGACTGAGGCTTACATGCGTACGGGCGAGGGTCTTCGCTCGGACCACGAACGTGTTGCGGCCGAATTGGCGGTGCGTCGCAGCGACGTGTTGCGAGTGGAGGAAGCGGCCCGCGTTGCCGCAGCTGATTTACTGCGGCGTCTTGGATCCGATCCCACTATGTTCGTAACCACGGCCGAAGTGGCGATCGTGCCGCTGGAACTTACTTCCGCCGACATACAGGCCGCGGATCTGGTTGCGCTTGGACTCAGGCAACGACCCGAGTTGGCGGAGTGCCGAGAGCTTGTCGAGCAGGCCTGCCAGAAACTCGGGCGAGAGCGACTTGCTCCTCTGATACCCAGTGTCATTCTGGGCCTGAGCTACGGTGCCTTCGGCGGAGGCTTGGGAAGCGACATAACGCATACGAACGATCGATTGGATGCAGACATGGTGGCGTACTGGGAGGTGCGTAACCTCGGTGTCGGCGAGCGATCAGCACGGTCAGAGGCTGCGTCACAGGTGCGACAGGAGCAATGGCGAAACGCGGCTCAACTCGACCGCGTGGCCGAGGAGGTGACTTCGGCGCACGCGCGAGTCCAGACTCGCTCGCAACGAATCGATATAGCGCGCCAGGGAATTGCCTCGGCCGAAGAATCGTTCCGGCTGAACTGCGAGCGGATCGAGCAGGCCCAGGGACTGCCGATCGAGGTTCTGCAATCCATCCAGTCCTTGGCCACAGCGCGACGCGAATACCTCAGCGCCGTGGTTGACTTCAATATCGCCCAACTCGAACTCTGGTGGGCGACCGGGTGGTTCGCGACACCCGAACTCCACGCCGAAACCAGCAACGACTCTTGACCCGCGACATCCCCGTCCATCTCACCGCCGCATTCCAGCAGGTCGTGGCTACAACAACCGCGCCCAGGAACGCGCCGCCGGACCACAAACCGTTTGGATCGGTATGCGCCGAATGCTCGACTTCGCCACCGCCTGGCTCAATTTCGGACCAGAATGCAGATGAAGTTGTGCGTAAACAACAGCCTCTGTATCATTGGGTCTGAGGAAATATCGGACATCGAGCCATCACGCGGAGCGAGGTGCGAATGAGCGGCGAGGCACGAGGGCCTGGCTTTATCGGTGGCGGAACGGCCGGGTACTGGATACCCCTCACCTTCGCGGCGGCAGCAGCAATGTTCGCACTCAAGCCGTTGCCGTTTCGCAATCCGGCGGCTCCATACGCACAACTTCCCGCCTGGGTCACGGACACCACGCCGGTGCGCAAGGCAAAAGATCGCCCTGAATACCGCCTTGCTGTTTTCTCCTATAAATGCAGCGACTGTCATCGCATCATTCCCAAGTCGCCGGAAGCACAGCACGTCCGTGTGCAGCACCTCGAAATCCAGTTGCAGCACGGAATCAATTCGCGGTGCCTCAATTGCCACCATCCCGACGACCGCGACGCGTTTGTTGATGATTTCGGCAAAGAGATCCCGTGGAACGAACCCTGGCGAGTCTGTGGAAAATGCCATGGCACCGTATTCCGTGATTGGCAACACGGAGCACATGGCCGGACCAACGGGTTTTGGGACAAGAGCCGCGGCCCGCAAACGCATCTTCGCTGCACGCAATGCCACGATCCGCACAATCCGGCCTTCGCTCCCTTGCAGCCGGCCCCGGGTCCCGACACCCTCCGCATGGGTCGACAGGATTTCGGACCGCCAAGCACCGGACACGATCCACTGCGGCTTCGCGACCAGGCGCCTGCCGGCCGCAATCGGGGAGACTGAGCCATGTCGATTTCAAACCGGACGCCGACCGACCCACAGTCTGCCGCCGGCAACGGCGACTCGATGAGTCGAAGGAGCTTCCTCGCGCACGGCGTGGCAGCCGTTGCCGGAACCGCCGCGCTGGCAGCGGCCGTTTCGCCCTTGCGCGACATCGATCCTCATGACATTCCCAGCGTCGAACAGTTCCTCCAGAAGCACTACAAGGAAATGTCGGCCGAGGAAAAACAGCGAATTCTCGAGCGCATACGCCAGGAAGTATCCGGCCGTTATCACGTCCAAGCCAGTGTCTCGGATCCGCAACCGGCCAACGGAGTGGAGTTCGTATACGGTTTGAACCTCAGCCGCTGCATCGGATGCCGTCGATGCGTGCACGCCTGCGTCAAGGAGAACAACCAGTCGCGGACGCCGCAGATCGAGTACATCCGAGTGCTCGAGATGGAAAAGGGCAGTATCGACCTCGAGAGTTCCGAGCACCATTACGATCATCCTGAAGTCCCCGACCCCGACAAGTACTACATGCCGGTTCAGTGTCATCAGTGCGCGAAGCCGCCTTGCGTCAAAGTCTGTCCGGTGGAAGCCACCTGGCAGGAACAGGACGGGATCGTCGTAATCGACTACGACTGGTGCATCGGATGCCGCTATTGCGAAGCGGCATGCCCTTACTGGGCGCGCCGATTCAACTTCACGGAGCCGGACATTCCGGACGGAGAGTTGAACCCCAACATGGGCTACCTTTCCAATCGCCCGCGTTCCAAGGGCGTGATGGAAAAATGCACCTACTGCCTGCACCGCACCCGCGCGGGTCGCGAACCTGCGTGCCTGGAAGTCTGCCCGACCGGGTCGCGCAAGTTCGGCAATGTGCTCGATCCCGAAAGCGAAGTAGCCTACATCCTCGCGCACAAACGGGTGTTCGTGCTGAAGGAAGACGTCGGAACCATCCCTCGCTTCTTCTATTACTTTGACGAGCGAGGCTCACGATTCCGCGGAAGCGAAAGCGTCAACGAGAGCGACAGTGACAACGTCAGGGGCGCGGATGCCGCGACAGACAGGGGAGGGGCCGCATGAAAAAATACGCCACCTTCCTGTGGGATTGCTTCCGTCTCAGCTTCGTCGGCGACTGGCGATACCTGCTCTGGATGACCGTGCTGACGCTTATATCGCTGGCCGGCCTGCATGCGTACTGCTACCAACTGGTGCATGGCCTGATCACGACCGGAATGACCGACCAGGTCTCGTGGGGCCTGTATATCGCCAACTTCACGTATCTCGTGGGCCTGGCTGCCGCGGCCGCCATGCTCGTGATTCCGGTGTACGTGTACCGGAACATGCACCTGCATGACGTGGTCATTTTCGGCGAACTGCTTGCCGTCGCCGTGATCGTCATGTGCCTGCTGTTCGTCACCGTCGATCTCGGCCGCCCCGATCGATTTACGCACATCTTCCTGCGATTCAATTTTCCGGTCTCGATGCTGACCTGGGATGTGATTGCGCTGAACGGGTATCTGCTGCTCAACCTGCACATCTGCGGATACCTGATTTACACGGCGTATTGCGGACGGAAACCTTCGCCCCTGTTTTACGTGCCGTTCGTCTTCATCGCGATCGCCTGGGCGGTCAGCATCCACACCGTGACCGCATTCCTCTATGTCGGTCTGGGCGGACGCCCCTTCTGGAACTCGGCGATCATCGCGCCGCGGTTTCTCGCCAGCGCTTTCGCCGCCGGCCCGGCGTTCATCATTCTGACCCTGCAGATTGTCCGGCGGTTCACGCGGCACGCCGTCAGCGACGACGCACTGCTGACGCTGCGGCGGATCGTGCAGGTCGCGATGATCATCAACGTTTTCCTGCTGCTTTGCGAGGTCTTCACCGAGTTCTATACCGACTCGGCCCACGTTGCTTCGGCGCGATACCTGTATTTCGGCGAGCACGGGCGGCACGCTTTGGTGCCGTGGATCTGGTCGGCAACCGGAATGAACCTGTTGGCCACGGTGCTGCTGATGCTTCCCGCGTCGCGCGGCCTGAAGACGCTGAACCTCGCCTGCCTTCTGTCGATCGTCGGCATCTGGATCGAAAAAGGCATGGGCATGATCGTGCCGGCCTTCGTTCCCACA
>CAIPEB010000760.1 GCA_903863885.1 uncultured Planctomycetaceae bacterium
CCAAGTGCCGATAAAGTCTTCGAGATCTTTGAGGTGCTGGTAATACGTATCGGGAAACGCGAGTGCTCAATGCACAGTCTCGGAACGACCGCGGTCATGCTTCATCGGACACCCAGCCGTTTGCACGTCCGGTGCCTTGGCCAAGCGGTTACGGCCGTTGTCACTGAATTGGTGATCAATGCATCCGCCATTGGGGAGCCAGGCGTTGGTCGTGTCAATCCCTCGATCGTTCAGAAGCGATCGATGTGGTCGCATTGTAGGAAAGTCCCCCACAGCCAAATCCCTGTCGTCGTTTGAGAAAACCTGGTTGGGCCAAACTGCAGATTGCACGCCCAGCGGCACACCTACATCTCCGGCATTGTGGCGGGCGGTGCGTCCGTCAAGACGGCCCAAGAACTTGCCCGGCATTCAACCCCGGTCCTGACGATCGGCCGGTATTCGCATACTCGGCTTCACGACCTGACAGGGGCTCTGGACGCCTTGCCCGACCTGAAACCCTCGGGCCATGACCTGCAAGCCCAGCAGGCAACCGGAACGAACGGCGGCCCAAATGCCAGCGGTCTGATTGGGACCACTATTGGGACCAGTAACCCGGCAAAACGTGACGAAACGGGACCAGACGAGGGGGAAGGGGAGAACCCAAGAAACGACAACGCCGTTTGTCGTAACGTGTTGAAAGATCAACTACTTGGCGACAAACGGCGGAATGTGGCGAAAGTGGTCAGGGGCGGGATCGAACCGCCGACACACGGATTTTCAGTCCGTTGCTCTACCAGCTGAGCTACCTGACCGGTAAGGACTTAAGTCCCCGGATCTCGTCTTTTGATGGACGCTATCGAGAACGCCATGCCAAACGGAATCCATCGGATCCGATTTCTCTTGCGTGACCCGACACGGGCTTATTCTACTCGGCGCAACGCCGGCGCGAAGGCCCCAAAATCTGAAGGCCGAAAAGGTCGTGCTCCACCGGTCCCACAATCGGAAAAGACCACGCTGACGGTCACTCAAGATTGCGATCCGCCGATTCCCAACGGACGACCCTGACTTCCCTGTTACTCGGCCGCAGACTTGCGGACAGCGGCGTCCAACGCCAGACGAGTCCGCTCGTGGATCGCCGGCAGTTGCCGCGTCACTGCCGAAAAGGCCGCATCGACCGGTGCTTTCAGGTGCGACCCGTTCAAGATCGCCTGCATCTCCGAGCGAATCATCAGGTACGGCCCTCGCTCGTCACGTTGGAGAATCCCGCAAAGTCGATCAACCGCATCGCCAAGCTGCGATCCGCTGCCCAGTTGGCTCGACCGCCCGGCAAGACGCCTCGCGCCACCCGGGCGGCGAGTGACGCCCGATTTGTCGACTTCGGCAAAGCTGTGCAGAGCAAACAGGAACTTCTTCAACCAACTCGCTTCCGGCGTCCCGTCGTCAAATTGCCGCCAGCGGTCCAGGTCCTTGAAATCCTCGATCGTGCGGGACGACAGGTTCGGAAAGTACAGCTTCGACTCCAGCGGCATCGCAACCAAATGCCGGCCGATCGCACGGGCGGCCGCGGCGATGCGCTGTGTTGCGTCGTACATCGCGGATCCATACTCCCTGCCGAGTTTGCCGAACATGTCGGAGGCCGAACTCTCGTGAAACGCCAGCGCCACGCCGTCCGCGTGCAGCGACTCGGTGAGCGAGCCAATCAATCGGCCAATGCGCTGATCGATCTCTGCATCCGTAGGCTGCCGGCCATTCATGATGTTCTTGGCGTGATAAACGAAGTGCGACAACAAGGCAAAGTCGCACAATCGTGAAGCCAGCGGCTCGCCGCTGAACGCATCCACGACGCTCAGTTCTGCGATCGTCATCGGAACCGCCTGCACATTCTCGATTGCACGCCGGGCGAGCGGCAGCATCTCGCTCTGACAATCCGAGCCGTGAATCACGAAACCGGCCGGATGCGAGCGGCCCAGCATCCGGGCAAACCTCGCCGTGGACGAACCGTCGCCGATCCCCGGCTCGAGCCAGTGCAGAGGCTGCGTGCCGCCGAAAACGACACCCTGCCGCGCCAACTCGGCGGCAAGTTCCTCGAGATAGAAACTCATCATGTGCTTCTCTTCGTTGGACTCCGGCGACAGGAACCCGCCATTCCCGAGGAAGCACTCGTCGTAATCAAAATCGCCAAGCTGAAAAGGCCGCATGCTTTTACCCTGACCCAGACCGCGCCGATCAATAGCTCGCAGTCACCGTCACTTTGCCTTCAACATCGCGGAGTCGCACCACTTCGCGCGCCGCATCGAATTCCCTGGACTCGACGCCGTTGACCGTGACGCTTTTGATCGGAGCCGCGGCGGGATGCCGCAGTCTCAGCAGCACCTCCTTCGGCTTCGAACGCTGCGTCAACTGCACCGTGGCCTGAATCCGGCCGCTCGCCGCATCGGACTCAATCTCATAAGCGACCTCGCCGAAACAAGTCGGCGCTTTCGCGACGCGAATCCTCTTGCCCTGCTCGAGCCAGGCGCGCGGAGTGGCCCGAGCAAGCCAGAGACTGTCGCCGCTTTCCATCACCAGCATGTTGCGGAAGTTCTCCATGAACCAGCCGGCCGTCCCGTTGTCGGGAGCCGTACACTCGGTGAAGCCGCCCAGATGCCAGTGCTCCCAGAGCTTCCCGTCGGCTCCGACCATCGCCGCATAAGAGTTCATCCAGAACCGCAGGAAATTCGGCACATCGTCCTGCAGCAGATAGATGTTGGCGTTGTGCGACGCCTTGGGCAGCATCACATAGCAGTGCCAGAACCACGCATCGTCGGCGGCAAGCCCCTTCTGCTGCCGCGCCGCTTCCTTTTCCCGCACTGCGTCCGCCGAGGTTCCCAGTTCCTCCATCACATCCAGCGTGTCCATCATCCGTCTGTCATTCGCTTCCAACACCGCGTACGGTTCAGCCAGAGGCAATGCGCCCATGAAGCGATCGCAATCCGGAAACTGAGGAGCCCCCAGTTCGGGACCGGTGAGCCCCGCGGCATAGGCCATTCTCGGAATGAAACTCCTGCCGGCGCCGTCTCGCCCCACACGCACCGGAGCCAGCGCTGCCTCACGCTCGGCCGCCCGACGGATATCCCGGCGGAAGGACTCCGCTTCGTCGTGGTACCTGAGCGCAGCATCCACATCGAAGTCTGCGAGTGCATCAGCGAATCGCTGAACGCCCTGCAGCGACAGGGCATCGTCGACGTAGTACCAGTGCCAGTCGCAGCTGGGAATCGCATAGTCGCCCAGCATGCACGGAGGCATCAGGCCGGCCACGAACAGATCGCGCCGATTGGCAACATCGCTCATGTAATTCTGCCGCTGGCGAATGATCCAATCCGCCGCAGCCTGCAACCGCTCGCGATGGCGTTGAAACCACTGCCTGTCTCCGGTCAACAGGTACCGCTCCGCCATGGCGAACAGCAGGCGTCCGGTCGAAGCATGAGTGCCGTCGTGACTGTACCCCATGTCGTGCCGCAGAGATGTGGCCCATTCCAGCGCACCGCGGCCATCGGAATAATCACCGTCCGGCTTCACACCCGGCGATTTCAGAAAATGCTCATAGACTTTATCCGCCTCGTCGTGCAGCCCCACCAGGTCCATTTCGTGAGCGACCCGGCCGACCTCGAACGCGAGCCCGCCCCACATGTGCTTGCCCTTCAACTGCTGCGACGCAGCGCGCCACGCGTTGGTCCAACCCGCGTCAGGCAAGCTCACCTGCATGGGAGGCTCGTCGAATGGCGGAAGCGGCGGAATCACGGTTCCCGCCGGACACGTCCAGAGCCGCACTTCCTTCATGACCTCTTCCCACGAAGCGGCTTCGCGATGTTCGCGCGTCATCTGCCGGATGCTCTTGAGATTCCTTGCCGACAACTCCGCCGCAAATTGCCTGGCCGTTTTTCCGCTGCCGGCCCGCGCCACAAAAACGCCATGGCCGGAAATCCACACGGGCCCATCGGCCAGGTCGCGCAGCCGCACCGTGAATCCGCTGTCTTTCGTCCAGATCGTGATGCGACTGTCCAACCCGGGACGGCTGTCCGGCGCGTACAGTAAAGGCAAAGTAATGCCTCGCCTCGCGCCGCCCGCATTTCGCGAACGCCACTCGATCCCGCCGGTCAGCTTCGTTCCCGAGTCGCCGGTCAAAGGTGACGCGGCGCCGAGGACGGCTACGTGCGCCTCGATGCGCCCGTCGAACTCGGCCTGTTCGGCGCCGGACTCGAATCCCCATTCGATCTCAATGTCCATCCGCTTCCACTTGCCAAGCGTCGGGCCGACCAGGCGGATGCGCGGCATGGCGGCCTTCGCGACGCTCAGCGGCGTCCCTTCGTCGCAGAAAACCGCGACCATCTCCGTGGCCGCATCGACGCGGACGCTGTAGGCCGAGTCCATCTTCGCGCCGGGCTCCATCCGATACGTCCACGTGTGCCCGTCCGCCGACACCTCCGGTTTGCCCAGGATTCGATCCACGGTCCAGCCAAACCAGCCGAAAGACGTCGGATAGATGCGAACTTCCACCGAGTCGGGACTCGGAATGTCCTTGGCGTCGGCTGGCCAGTCGAGCACGACCTGACACTGCGTCAGCCCCCCGGTCCAGAGCAGACCCGTCAGCAAGGTTCCTTTCGGCGGGGCAGGCAACTTCGCGAGCAGATCAGGCATGTCGTAGTAAATGCTCTTCAACTCCTGCGGAGGAAGCACGCTGGCCGCTGTTCGGTAGACCTTGTTGATGCGTTCGAGGCGGCGCGGAATGAAACAAGCTTCGGGCTTTGTCTGGACGGGCTGATCGGCTCGCCACTCATAGGTCCACGGTGCAAGGTCCACGGACTGGCCGGCCAACTGATCGAGTTCAGCGTTGCAGATCGAAGCGGCCTCCGGGCCGGACGGTTCTGCCGCCGTCAAAGCATGCCCCCGCAGCAACAACAGAATCGTGACAAAACCCGTCCCAATACCGTGCCCATTCATCGTGGCCACCTTTGCGTCGAGAGTCTTCCCGCCGTGGGGATTCGCACAAAAAAACCGTTCACTTTGATGTCGGCCCGATTCGCAATCCGGGCAACGACTCTTCGCCCCCCCTTTTTCGCGCGGCCCCCCCGCGCGTCAGAACAACCTGGGCAGTGCTCGACGACGTGCCGGCTGCCGTTACCACAGGCCCGAACCCAGGTTCCGGGACGGCCAGCCCATAGGGTCGGCCGATGGGTGCGCTGTGTCAAGCTGACGGGGGCTGCATTGAAGAGCGGGCACATGCCGGACCGGAGAGCTCAGAAGAAACGGCCCCCCCCGCGCAATTTTCGCACTGCGCATTCAGAAAACCGCAACGAGTCACTCGGTCAACGGCCAAATCCGGCGAGAGCCCCGGCAGCAGTCGAGTGGATCTCGAAGACGGGACCGTCGAGTTTCAGATTCGCAAAGGACTCGCGGACGGCCTCGTTCATTTCGCAGAATTTCACTTGCCCGCCAAATTTCTCGACTCTGTCCTTGAGGACCATCAGCGCGCTGATGACGGCCGTCGAGCAGAATCGCACATGACTGAAATTCACGATCAGCTTCTTCGGCTCGAACGTGTTGACGAAGTCGGCCATCTCGTCCCGCAGTTCCTCGAACTGCCGCACATCGAAATACATCGGGTTTGCCAGGCAGATCTCGATGATCTCGCTGTCGTACTTCGTTTCGAAATACTCAAAATGCTTCATGACTTTCCCTCCCCCCGTGCCTGCTGTCTCCGTTAACTCGCCTTCCGTGCGAAATCGCACTCGGACGGCCGTCAGAACGCCGGCCCGGGTGGGACTGATTGATGAATCCTCGTCCGAGTGCCGCTCCAAAGACCAATACGGAAAGCCGCCAATCGGCGCCCCCCCTGTATTAGGACGATTCGCCACGAAAAGACGCACTGCGAGGCCCGCAGAATCTCTTACTTCATTTTCTTGGTGGTGATTTCGAGAGTCAATGTTGGGGAGTCTGGAGTCCGGAGTTTGGAGTCCGGAGGAAAGCAAGCGTCCATCCGATTACCGATTACGGACTACTGGCATCCGGCATCCGGCCGGCGGGAGACAATTCTCGGCGCTGGCAAATGCGGCTAGAATCAGGGCCGAGCCGTCTTGGACGCGTTCATGACTTTTCCTCCTTCACCACGTGAGGCATTTGCAGCCATGAGAGAATTCCGAAGGCGATGGGTGGTTTCGTTCGTGTGTGCAGCGATTGCGGCGTCGCTGGCCGGCAATCTGACGGGCGCGGCGCAAAGCGCGGAACCGCAGAAGGAAACCAAGGAGCAGCGGGACACCCGGATGAAGTGGTGGCGTGAAGCGCGCTTCGGCATGTTCATCCACTGGGGCATCTACTCGGTTCCCGCCGGCACCTACAAGGGAAAGCAGATTGACGGCATCGGCGAGTGGATCATGCACAACGCGAAGATTCCGGTCCCCGAATACCGTGAGTACGCGAAACAGTTCAATCCGGTGAAGTACAATCCCGAAGAGTGGGTGCTGGCCGCGAAGAACGCGGGCATGAAGTACCTGATCATCACATCCAAGCACCACGACGGATTCGCGCTGTTCGACTCGAAAGTCTCGGACTGGAATGCCGTCAAGTCCTCGGGTGCTAAACGCGATCTGCTCAAACCGCTGGCCGAAGCGTGCCAAAAACACGGCATCAAGCTCGGCTTTTACTACTCCCAGTGCCAGGACTGGAACAACCCGGGCGGCGAGGCGTGGGGCGGGCATTGGGATCCGGCACAGAACGGCGACTACGATGCCTATCTGAAAAACGTGGCCGTCCCGCAGGTCAAGGAGATTCTCAGCAACTACGGACCAATCGCCGTGCTGTGGTACGACACGCCCAAAGACATGACTCCCGAGCGGGCAGCCCAATTCATTGCTCTGCATCCCATGCAGCCGGGACTCATCTGGAACAATCGGCTCGGCGGCGGATTCGACGGAGACAGCGAGACGCCCGAGCAGTTCATCCCGCCCACAGGCTACCCGGGCCGCGACTGGGAAACCTGCATGACGATGAACGACACCTGGGGTTTCAAGAGCTACGATCAGAACTGGAAGAGCACCGAGTCGCTCGTCCGCAATCTGGTTGACATCGCGTCCAAGGGCGGCAATTACCTTCTGAACGTCGGCCCGACTTCGGAGGGCCAGATTCCTGCTCCGTCTCTGGAACGACTGAAAGAGATCGGCGACTGGATGAAGGTCAACAGCGAAAGCATCTACGCCACGACGGCGACTCCCTTCAAGCGTCTCCCCTGGGGACGCTGCACGACGAAACGCGATGCCGGCGGAACAACTCTGTATTTCCACGTCTTCCAGTGGCCGAAAGACGGCCAGCTGCTCGTGCCCGGCCTGGCGAACTCCGCGCAGCAGGCCTACCTGCTGGCCGATTGCGACAAGAAGCCGCTCAAGACGCAATCAAGCGACGCGGGCCTGACCATCACGGTCCCAGCCGCGGCCCCGGACAGGATTTCGTCGACCGTGGTTGCGAGAATCGAGGGAGAATTGAAGATCGTCACGGCCCCGCTGCAGCCGGCGGCCGACGGGTCGCTCAAACTGCTGCCCGGCGACGCGATCATCCACGGCGAACAGGTCCGGTCGGAAGGCCAGCAGGGCGAAGAGAACCTTGGCTGGTGGACGAATCCGTCGGAATCGGTGGAATGGGAATTCCAGATTGCCAAGCCGGGCAAGTTCAAGGTGAGCGCCGAGCTGGCCACGATGGGGACCAACTCGTTCGAGGTCGTCGTGGGCGGCGAGAAGCTCGCCGGCAAAGCGCCCGACACCGGCAGTTACCAGAAGTATCAGGTCGTCGATCTGGGAACGATCGAAATCCGCTCGGCCGGCAAAGTGTCGCTGTCCGTCAAACCCGTGCAGAACGGCTGGCAGCCCATGAACGTGCGGTGGGTTCTGCTCAAGCCGTAGCCCGCCGCTAAGGCAGAGCGAAAGAATAGGTTGACGAATTTGTTTGCGTGGCCCTGGCTGTGCCACAGGCCCTCAAAACAGCAGGCAGGGGGGTGATCGCCTTTTCCATTGGCAGAGCCAGATAGGGCGCTGCAATTCATCGACGACAAACTTCCCGGCCTGGCCGATCACATTGATCTTGTTCGCATCGCTCGCTCACAAGCAACCGGCGAATTGCATAGGTTGTTCTTTCGCTCCGCCTAAGGATCGAGCCGCAGCAGCGCCGTGTCCGCCTCGGCGACATCGACGGTAACCGTCGTGCCGTCCGAGGGGACGGCCTGCCCGGTCCGCACGTTGAACACCTTTCGCCGCTGCGGCAGACGCAGCTGCTTCGGGCCCGTCGTCGCGGCATGGATGCCGGCGAACTGGCCGTCGGTGTAGAGCGCATCGTCGCTGTCGAGCCAGATGTGCACACCCGCGCTGCGTGCGATGTTCCGGACCAGGGCAGGGGGGAGCTGCATTGCGCCGCAATAGACGCTCGTCCAGCCGTCCATCGGTTTGACGACCAGGGCGGCCAGTTCCGTTCCCGGGAAACGCCCGGCAACGCGGGCAGCCTTGTCGACGGAGTAGAACCGCGGCGACACCATCCCCTCGGCCCCGAACCGCGAGCCGGCATTCAGCCCCGCACTGAGGGGATCGCCCGGCACCACCTGCAATTGCGGCTTGAATTCCACTTCGTCCGCAGCGACCTGAACGCCCGTCAGTGCCGCGATGCGACTCACGTCGCCGATTCCGGAACCGCCGGCATCCGGGGCGAAGTATCCCGGCGCGTACACGAACAGCGCCGTTGCGCCGTTCTTCCTCATTCTATCATGAATTACTTTTGTCATACGATCGTCAATACAGAATGCATTCAAGAATATATATAACTTGTAGAATGGCGTCTTTTCACTATTGAGATCGGAAAGCACCAGAAAGTCCCACGGTGCGCCCGACTGCGGCATCGTGACGACCTGGTTCAGCACGAGCGACGAATTGGCCATCGTGGGACGCATCCAGTAGAAGCTGTCCGGGTCAACGAGGACGGCGATCTCCGACTGGAACGGCCGGCGACCGGGCAGGCTGTCCTGCATGATCCGGTTCGCCTGCCCCATATCCGCCAGGACCGTCGGATCGGAGAACCATCCGCCCGACATGTCGAACCAGCTGACGGCGGCACGCTTGGTCAGCACTTCGGCGAACTCCCGCCAGAAGACGCCGCGGGTTTCGGCCAGCGTATCGGCCCGGCCGTAACCCGAGTCCGGAGCGCTCAGGTGCGTCCGATGATCGGATTCGTCCAGCCATAGCTTGCCGCGCAGCCGCATCGAATCGGTTGCCGACATGAACGTGCAGGCTTCACGCGGCCTGCGGTACCAGTAGTTCGGCGGGCTCATCAGGAAGTCGATATCCGGCGAGTCGTAGACGCGACGAGCACCGAGGTGCCCCGAATCCTGCTGGTTGATGCCGTGTGCGGTAAGGTACGCATAGTAGGTGCCGACCAGCGACTCGCCTCTTGTCGCTTCGCGCACGATGCGGGCCATGTCGAGAACGGCGTCAGCATCCATGTTGTTCAAGAACTCGTACAGGTCCATGGCCGGCCGCTCGCGGGACGGATCTCGCAACACCCGCGAACCCGCCGGCCGTCGCTGGGCCTGTCCCGCCATCGCCGCGCCGGCCAGGGTAACCCCGGGATCATTCCACGCGGCCTTCAGTGCCGCGTCATCCGGGTATTTCTTCCTGAGGAATTCGCGAAACGCCGCCAGCGCCGGGGCGCTGTAATCGTCGCGGGACTCCTGCCATGTGCCCCACATCTGCCACTCGGCTGTATAGCCGTTGTAGAAGATGTAGCCGAGAATCCGGTCGGCATACGGAGTCTGGCGGAGATAGGCGATCAATTTCTTCAGATCGGAACCGATATCCTGCCGCCAGACTCTGGAAGCAAAGGACGTGGGCCCCCGCGTGCCGTTCTCGTACTTGCACAATTCATCCGGATGAGCCTCCTGCCACCAGCGAGGACCGGTCAACCCGATGTGCGGGAGGAAGTAGGCCTGCGGGTCGACATCGAGAATGGCCGCGAAATAGCGGTCGAATTCGCCGTAATCGAATTGGTCGGGCGCCACGTGTCCCAGGGCGGATTCCGTGGATGTGCCGAACCAGTCGCTGTAAAGGTGAACGCCGGACTGCGCAACCTCGCGGTGATACTCTGAGCGCAAGCCGCCCTCGGTGAGGAACAAGAAGCCCGCCTGAGGATGATCGTTAACGAAGATGGCCGCATCGCCGCCCAGGCTGCGCAGCTCACATCGCGGAGGCTTGACCGTCCCGGCTCGCGCATTGGCGAGACGAACGGGTGCCGAAAGCGGCCCGCCGTCCAGATCCGCCTCGAAGCACCCGGCCTCCAGTGTCAGGGGCCCCGGATTCCAGTATGCCGAAAGGGGCAGTTCGATCTCCGCGACCGGCGACTGGCCGCCCGCTTCGAGTTTCCGCTGCTGCAGACGCAGTATGGTCGCCCCCGACCGCAGGTGTACGAATGCGGTGACCGCATCCAACGGGCCGGCCGCCGCCATTTCGCAGCGCAGGCTGAACTTCAGGGTGCCGCCCGCTTCCACCGACGCGGGAACGTTTTCCAGCCGCATGGATACTCGACCGCGCGGCTCACGCTGCACGCCCTCCGTGTCGCCCGGCTTTTCCGCCGCGAGTCGCACGTAGTCGATCGCAATCCAGCGATCAGCCTGGTTCCCCGGATCGAGCCGCAGGGTGCGAACTCGCTTGCTCGGCCCGCCCCATTGGCGCGAAGCCTCATCGGCGCGAGTCTCGCGCCAACTGTTCCTCGTAAGGTCCATGCGATACGTGGCCCACCCCTTGGCGATCGGCAATTTGCCGCCGAGACACCAGCGACCATCGGGACTTTCGTAATAGACATCCAGCACATCCGCTTCGCCCGACGAATACATGCGAACCGTCAACCACTTCAAACGGTTCGCATCGATACCCTCCGGCGCGACCCGCAATGTGAAATGCGGATCCCACGCGGTCCGGCCCTGCAGCATCCCATCCGAGCGGCTGGCCGGTTCCATGTTCGCGGCGCCCAAAGCGTCGAGCGGACTGCAGAAATTCCACTCGAGCGAGTCCTGCGCAATGCACGCCCCGCGGCCGATCCACGCGGCCAAAACGAAGTTCAGCACGAGCGGGATCGATCTGCGGTATTTCCGGTGTCGTTTCATGGTGTGTTCTCCGGGCGTTGAGTTCCTCAGAGTCTAGATTTCGGCACGTCGGAAATCGAGAACCTCGCGGGCAATCGCAGCGAATCGGACTACGGCCGCTCGAGCGTCTCGTCGTCCGTGGAAATCCGTGCCCGTCCGTGGCTTCTTCCCTCCGCGGGAATCGACCACGGAGCCAGGGAGGATACGGAGGGAAAGTAATGAGCCGAAGCGAGAACGACTGATTGCCAGCGTCGGAGCAAATCGAGTATTCTGGGACCCCATCACTTCGGTTTCGTTTTCACGGGGATCTGGCATGCATCCGTTTTTGAATCGCAATCTGTTCCTGGTCAAGGAACACGTGGGCTTCTTCAAAGCCGCAAACAACTACGACATCTACGATCCGGCGACCGGCGAGCAACTGCTGCAATGCCGCGAGGAAAACCTCGGCTTCTTTACGAAGATGCTGCGTTTTACCGACTATAAACGCATGACGCCGTTCCACGTGCAGATCCGCGCAACGAGCGGTGAACCCGTGCTGGGCGTGCGACGAGGCGTCTCGTTCTTCTTGTCCAAGGTCGATGTGCTGGACGAACGCGACCAGCGCATCGGCGGGTTCAAACAGAAGTTCTTCACGATCGGCGGAGCCTTCACGGTACTCGACCACAACGAACAGCCGCTGTGCCATCTCCAGGGCAAATGGACGGGCTGGGAATTCCGGTTCCTGGCCGAGAACAACGAACTGGCCCTGGTGACCAAGAAATGGGCAGGCCTGGGCAAGGAGATGTTCACCAGCGCCGACAACTACGTGCTTAAGATCTCCGACCAGGTGCCGCCCAATCACCCGGTACGTCCGCTGATCATGGGCGCCGTGATGTGCATCGACCTGGTGCTGAAGGAGTAGCCGTCAAGAATTACCGGGCCGGCTTCACCACGGCGGCAACGCGAGGGTGCCGCCTTCGAGATGCACCACGCTGCCGTTGATGAATCCGGCCTCGTCGCTCACGAGAAACGCAACGGCGCCGGCCACGTCGTCCGGAGTTCCCATGCGCTGGACGGGGATCTTCTTGGCGACCTCGGCGTACAGGACGTCCTTGGGCTTGTCCCATCCTTCGCATGATTTGGCGAGTATCGGCGTGTCAATCGTGCCGGGGCTCACCGCCACGAAGCGCACTCCCCGCGGACTGTGATCGGTCGTCAGGCAGCGGATCATCGCGACCAGTCCGGCCTTCGAGGCGCAGTAGATCGCGTGTCCGGGAAAACCGATTTCTGCGGCCACCGAGGTCGTGAAGCAGATCACGCCCGCGCCCTGCCGCTCCATGACGGGGATGCTGTGCTTGGCAATCAGCGCGGGGCCCAGCAGGTTGACGTTGATCAGTGCATGAAAATCGTCGAGCGTGAACTCGGTGATTTTCTGATTGCGCAGCAGGCCGGCGTTCGCGTGCACGATATCCAACCGTCCGTACCGCGTGACGGCCAATTTCACCGCGGCTTCGACATCGGCTTCGACGCTCGTGTCGCCGCAGTGGAAGACGCACTCGTGACCTTCCTGCGAAAGCCGTGCTTCGAGGCCCTGTCCCTCCTCGCGCTGGATCGACATGGTTACGACGCGGGCCCCTTCGCGCGCGAACAGTTCCGTGCACGCCAGCCCGATTCCGGAAGTGCCACCCGTGATCAGGACGACTTTGCTCTTGAACCGGTTCATGCTCTGACAAGCTCCTGTTGGTAACTTCAGTCCTGGTTGATTATCGCGCGGCATCCGGCCGCTGACGCCGGAATGCGTTTCAGCCGCGATAGCCGGAACGCTCGCGACGATTCCGCCCGCCCCGGCGGAATTCAATGGCCTCGTCGATCAATCGAAAAATGTCGTATCGGGGGCGATACCCCAGCACGTGCCGGGCCTTCGCGACATCGATGTAAAAATCACGGGCCACGGAATCGACGAGTTCAATGACATCGATCCCCATCTTCTCGCCCGCGTACCGGGCTGCCTCGACATAGTCGAACGGCTGGTCCATCGCGATCATGAACACCTGGCCGGCGATGTTGTCCTCCTGCAGCGCGAGCAGGTGGGCCTGGACGCAGTCCTCCAGCGCAACGACGTGACGTTTGACGGAACGGCCGTCGGGGTGGCGCAGAGCAACGGCCGCGTCACGACCACCCGCGTAACGTCTTTTCTGCCCGTCGTCCATCAACTCCGACCAGACCGGTATGCCGAAGTTTTCGCCGGCCACCGTCAGGTGGTTGAGGATGTCGTCCTCGGTGTGGATCCACGACATGCGGAGAATCACGGTCGCGAGACCGTACTGGTGGAAGTACTGCTGGACCATCGCCTCTTCCAGCACCTTGGACAGCGGATAATAGCCGGGGTAGGCCGCCAGCGGCATATCTTCGCGGATCGGGGTCGGCTGATCGTGAAAGTAGATGCCGTTGACCGCATCGCCGCTGGCCAGGACGAAACGCCGACACCGACCGGTTCGCATGGCCGCGTCGAGCAGATAAAAGGTGCCGCGGGCACTCACGTCGATGACGCCTTCCCGATCCTCCTTGCAGGTGGCCAGATGCAGGATCGCGTCCTGATCCGCGACGGCCGCTTCGACAGCCCGCGAATCGCGCAGGTCCAGCGGGATCACGGCGACTCCCGGGATCTCGACCGGCAGGCGATGCCGCGTTGCCGTGACCTGGTAACCGGCTTCGACCAGCGCGGCGCAGACCGGCGTGCCGAGTTTTCCGCTGGCCCCGGTGACGAGTACGCGTTGAATGTCGACCACGTGATGGCTCCCGTACATGGTTCGCAAGAATCTGACGCCGGCTCCGCGCGGCGTCGCCGCTCAAACCGCCCCCAAGATGCACTGCGGTCAGTGCATGCCCGCAGTGCCGTGATCCGTCGGAGCTAGGCGGAGCAACTCGCCGGCCCCTCGCCTTTATACTCCATGAACTCGATGACCGCGCCGTCGCTCGCCTGGTAAAACCCCACCACGGCGAACCCGACGTCGAAGGGTTCGAGCAGCACCTTCATGCCTCGCGACGCATCCGCGATGCTGTCCACGCGATACGCGATGTGCGGCCCCTGTCGCACGGGTCCGGTTACCGGAGTGTCCTCTTCGTAGCGCAGCCACTCGATGCGAAACGGGTGTTTGGTGAAATCGGTGATCCAGACCTTGGTCGCCTCGATGAAGATCTCACCGGGCTTCTTCTCCGTCGTGACAATACCGATGTGATCGAACTGCATGGGAGGCTCCTTCGTGCAAAGCGTTTGCTGGACGGAGGTCGTGACTGACAAAGAGCGACAACCGCTGCAAAACGGGCTTTCGCGTTATGAAATTCACAGGATGACGATCTGGCCGGTCGTTGCGGAACGCGTGGCGGCGGCCATCAGCGCAACGGCATCGCGGGACTCACGGGGCGTGATCCGCTCGGGTGCGCGGCCGGCGAGCACGCAGTCGGCGAAGTACCGCAGTTCGGCCCGCAGGATTCCGAAACGACTTCCGAACACTTTGGGCCAATAAAGAGCGTCCGGGTGCTTGGGTCCCTGCGAGTCGTGGATCTCGATGCCCGCATTACCGCAGTCGATATAGATCGCGCCTTCGGTGCCGATGATCTCCATCCGCGCGTCGATCTGGTAGGGCGTGCTCTCCGGCAGATGCCAGATCGACTCGACCACTCCGATCGCGCCGTTGTCCAATCGGAACATGGCCCAGCCGCCGTCCGGGTACTTGTTGTCGCCCGGATGGATTTCCTGGGCATAGACGTTGATGGGTTTGGCGCCAGTGAACCACAGCATCAGGTCGGCGTCGTGGATGCCGTCGCCCTCCAGAGCGGAGATCTTGTCGAGGACCTGCCGTCCGATCCACTTGGACAGGTTGCGTCTCGCATGCATCGAGATAATGCGGCCCAGGCGTCCCTCTTCGATGGCTTCCTTGGCCAGCGTCACCCGCGGATCGAAGCGGCAGATGTGGCCGACCATGAACTGGCCACGCGCCTGGTTGGCCGCTTCCAGAATCACTTCGCACTGCGACACGTCGGGGGCCATCGGCTTTTCGAGCAGGACGTGCTTGCCGGCCCGCAGCGCGTCGACGGCAATCTGGCAGTGGTCGTAAACGTGCGTCACCACACTGACGGCGTCGACCTGAGGATCGTCGAGCAACTGCCGGTAGTCGGTATAACAGCGATTCACGCCGTATCGCCCGGCCACTTCCGCGAGACGGTCGGCCCGGCGCGTGCATACGGCGGTCAGTTCGATGCCGGGCATCTGGGAAATGGTCTCGGCGTGGACCTCTCCAAACCAGCCAAGTCCGATCACCCCCCAACGAAGCGTATCAGCGACTGCCACGTGGATCCTCCTCTCGCATGATCAACTCAGGAACAACTCAGACCGAGTGCAGGCCGTTCGCGCACGGGATCTCGCTGCGGATTACCATGGGAACATCGTTGACACGTCGGGTCAACGGGTTGCAGAATTGGGCTCGTGCATTTTGCGTCCGCAGGTCGCCGCGCGACGGGCGATCCTCCGGCCGCCGCCGCGAAATCCGGCGAATCGGCTCACGGCTCCGCTGATGCACAGCACCAAACCAGGCATTCAAGTTGCCCAAGAGACTGCGAGGCAAATATGGGAGTTCGTGGGTTCAACCGCCGTGAGTTTCTTGGCATATCGGCCGGACTGGCCGCGAGCGGTTTTGTTGCGCCGATGATCGTCGAGCGAGTCCGCGGAGCCGAACCGGCCAGTGAGAAGCTCCGCGTCGCAGCGATCGGCGTGGGCGGCCGCGGTTCGGGAATCGGCGAACAGGCTGCCGCCCTGGGGAACCTCGTGGCCTGCTGCGACGTTCATGCGGGAAACGCGAAACGATTCGCCGAGGCGATCGAACGCAAGCACGGGAATAAGGTGCGAGTCTACGGCGACTACCGCGAAATGCTCGCGCAGGAAAAAGAGCTGGATGCAGTGACCATCGGCACGCCCGACCACTGGCACGTCAAGATCGCCATCGACGCAATGAAGGCGGGCCGGCACGTCTACAGTGAAAAACCGCTGACGCTGACGTACGAGGAAGGATCGATCGTCTGCGAAGCGCTGGCGAAATACCAGAAGATTTTTCAGGTCGGCACTCAGCAACGCAGCGAGTTCGATGCCCGTTTCCTGAAGGCGGTCGCCATCGCCCGCAGCGGACGACTGGGAAAGAAACTCAAGGCGATCAGCTCCGTCGGCAAAGCCGCTTCGCGCAGCGCGGACAAGAACAAGCCGTTCGGTCCGTTCGAGACCGGCAAGCCGCCGGCCGAATTGAACTGGGATCTGTGGCTCGGCCAGGCCCCGAAGGTCGAGTTCTGCAAAGAACGGATCAGCTGGAATTTCCGCTGGTGGTTCGAATACTCGGGCGGGCAGGTGACGGACTGGGGCGTCCATCACACGGATATCGCGTTCTGGGCACTCGCGGGCGCCGATGGCCAGGCCGTTGCGGCCGAGGGCACAGGAAAATTCATGGGAGTCGAACGCGAAAAGGTCCTGGCGTTTCTGTCGGGCAAAGTGCCCGCGAACGAAATGCCGCAGGCCTGGAACGTGGCGCATGAATTCGATGTTGCGATCACGCTGTCGACCGGACACATTATCCAGCTGATCAGCGGCGAAAACGAACTGCGGATCGAAGGCGAAGACGGACGCATTCGCGTCAACCGCGGACTGCTGACCGGCAAGCCGGTTGAGGAAGTGGACAAGGATCCCAAGGCCAAGAAGGAAATCGAAGAGCTGATGGCGCAGATCTACGGCGGGTCGCTGCCCAGCGGCGGACTGCCGCACATGCAGAACTTCTTCGATTGCATCAAGAGCGGCAAACAGCCGGTGGCGAATGTGCCGGACCACGTGCGATCCGTCAACGCGTGCCACCTGGCTAACATCGCCCTGCTGACCGGGCGCAAAGTGGCCTACGACCCGAAAGCCGGGAACTTCGGCAACGACGCCGAGTGCAACGGACTGATGAAACGCGCGCGACGTCCCGAATACGATATCGAAATCTGACTCGCGGCAACTCCGCAGACGATCCAGAGTGCAACGCTCGGGAACTCGGAACATTGAGTGGTGTGGCACTGGCCAGGCAAGGGTTATTGGCCATCACTCAGCACGTGTTTCAGAATTCTCTCTCCCTTGGGGAAGAGTCGGCCCGGCAGGGCTGGAGAGATAATGTTGAGAGCGAAGACGCTTGATGGTGGTGCGGACATCCGGCGTCTCGTCCGCACCCAACCGAATTCTGGTGTGCCCGCGCTCGCGGCAGGCATTCCCGCACTTCATACAACCGCGTCGCGAGCTTGACACACCCTGCAAATACAACTTTTCCAGCCGCTGTTTCGTTTGCTCCACCACCCATCCGGCGTCTATTTTCCAACCCCTCGCAACCTCTCAATCAATAATCTGATCTCCCCTCGCCCCAAACTTGTTTTGGGGAGAGGGGCGGGGGTGAGGGGCCGTATACGATCTTCCAACGAACGCGATTGCGCGTGAGAACTGCGTGCTTGCGTAGATCATTGCGCACCGAATTCAAACGGCCGCATCGACTGCATGACAACGCCGTCGATGCGCCCGCTGTCGAAGCGGTTGCGTGAGCGCATTACTGTCTGCCGGCAATCAGGTCCTCGACGATTGCCGGATCGGCCAGAGTCGTCGTGTCGCCAAGCGAAGCCTTGTCGGTGACTCCCTCGGCGATCTTCCGCAGAATGCGGCGCATGATCTTCCCGCTGCGGGTTTTGGGCAGTCCGACGGCAAACTGGATCTTGTCCGGAACCGCGATGGCGCCGATTTCCTTGCGGACGTGGTTGATCAGGTCTTTTCTCAAGGCCTCGGTGGGCTCGATACCGTCGACGAGCGTCACGTAAGCGTAGAGCGCCTGGCCCTTGATGTCGTGCGGCATCGGCGCGACGGCTGCCTCCGCGACTTTTTCATGGCTGACCAGGGCGCTCTCGACTTCCGCCGTGCCGATGCGGTGCCCCGAGACATTGACGACGTCGTCGATGCGTCCCATCAGCCAGTAGTCGCCATCGCCGTCCATTCGCGCCCCGTCGCCCGTGAAGTACATATCGTTGTACATCGTGAAATACGTATCGATGTAGCGGTCATGATCTCCCCAGGTGGTCCGCATCATGCCCGGCCACGGTTTCTTGATGCACAGCTTGCCGCCCTCGTTCGGCCCGCACGGCGTGCCGTCGTCTCGCAGCACCACGGGCTCGACTCCGAAGAAAGGACGGGAAGCACTCCCCGGCTTGAGCGTAATAGCGCCCGGCAGCGGGGTGATCAGGAATCCGCCCGTCTCGGTCTGCCACCATGTGTCCATGATCGGGCAGCGGCTCTTGCCCACGTTCTCGTAATACCAGATCCAGGCCTCGGGATTGATCGGTTCGCCCACCGACCCGAGCACGCGCAACGAAGACAGGTCGTGTTTCTCGACCCATTCCGTGCCCTGCCGGATCAGGGAACGGATCACGGTGGGAGCGGTGTAGAACTGGTTGACTTTGAACTTTTCGCAGATCTGCCAGAACCGCCCCGGATCGGGGTAGGTCGGCACGCCTTCGAACATCAGCGAGATTGCGCCGTTGGCCAGCGGACCGTAGACGATGTAGCTGTGGCCCGTCACCCAGCCGATGTCGGCCGTGCACCAATAGACGTCGCCGTCCTTGTAGTCAAAGACGTATTTGTGCGACAGCGCCACGTGCAGCAGATATCCGCCCGTCGTGTGAACCACGCCCTTCGGTTTGCCGGTGGACCCCGACGTATACAGGATGAATAAGGTGTCCTCCGACTTGACGGGAACGGCGGGACAATCCGCCGAAGCATCCGCCATCAAATCGTGATACCAGACGTCCCGCGGCGACTGCATCTCAACCGCCGCGTCGTTGCGTTTGAAAACGATCACTCGCTGGATACTCGGCGTCTGCCGGACCGCTTCGTCCACGATGTCCTTCAACCGGATGTTCTTGCCTGCCCGCAGGGATACATTCGCGGTGACGAGCAGTTTGCATTGCGAATCGTTAATGCGGTCCCGCAACGAGTCCGCGCTGAACCCGCCGAACACGACCGAGTGGATCGCACCGATGCGGGCGCAGGCCAGCATGACCACCGGCAGTTCAGGGACCATGGGCATATAGATACAGACGCGGTCGCCGTGCCCCACGCCCAGGCTCGTGAGCACGTTGGCGAACTTGCAGACCTCGGTGTGCAATTGCCGGTAAGTCAGCGAGCGGGTTTCCTCTTCGGGTTCGCCCTGCCAGAGCAGCGCGACCTGGTTCTCGCGACTCGTTCCCAGATGGCGGTCCAGACAGTTGTAGGAAATGTTCAGTTCGCCGTCTTCAAACCAGGTGTGATCGATCTTGCGTTCACGCGTCTTCCACGTGAACTGGCGCGCCTTCGTCGGCTTCTTGGACCAGTGCAACGTCTCGGCCTGCTCCAGCCAGAATCCATCGGGATCGCTGATCGACCGATCGTACATCTGCTGGTACTGCTCGATCGACCGGATGTGAGCCTGTGCCGCAAGTTGGCCCGGCGGCGGAAACGTCCGCGTTTCAGTCATGAGGGAGGAAATGGCCTTGGCCGGCGTGCCTTGACTAGACATTGCTCCACCAGTCCTTTCTAAAGCCCGAACGCTTTGCCTTGATGAGCGTGAATTTCGATTCGTAGCGACCCGACGTCGATGGCCCTGAATCACTCGAAAAGCAGGTTTGATCCCCGCAGTCCGCCGGCCTGCCCGGCATGCCGAGAGAAGCCGCAGATCTGCGCGAACGATTGTATCGCCAACTGTCGCAGGAGAACTCGTGAGGAAACGGAAACACGGCGAACCGCGCAGCCCGATTGAACTGGCCAGCGCGATCGACGTCTCGCGATGCCTGCCTGAATGATGTGCGGCTATTATCCTGTGGGCTTACCCGCACAATCAAGCCCCGCGCAGCCGGTTCCGTGCAAGAGCCGAGGCATGAGAAATCTGGCGGTCTGGGTAATTCGCTTGCCGAGCAAGAGCAAGGTTGGGACCGATCGCGTTGCTGCGAACCGGAGTTTCTTGGCACTGCCCCATCAGTTCTTCGCAGAAGCTCGCGCCCGTCGTCAGGGCTTCTTCTCGCCGAACTCGCGGTTGAATGCCTCGGGATCGAGCGGATCAGCAGGAGTTTCGGGAGCAGCAGGCAGCCGCTGCGGCATCTGCAAAGTGGCCGACGGTTCGAACGCGCCAGGTTCTTGCGGCGTGACGGGCGCACCTGTTGGCGAAGACGCGTCGGGCGCCGTCAGCGGCGGGCGGTTCGATGCGGGCGGGTCCTTGCTCTCGAAACTCGCATGACTTGCATTGCGAGGCGGCGCGACCGGAGGCGTGCCGGCTTCGAACACCGGGGTAGTCAGCAAGGCGGGCTCCTTGACCGTGCCCTTGCCGGCGACGATTTTGGCCCAGGCCACCAACTGCTGGTACTGCACCGCATCGCGTTCGCTGAACACCGGGGTCTGCTGCTTTCCATGCGGGCTGCCCGGTGCAATCAACAGGCGGCTCTGCTCGGGACGAGCCCGATCAACGTATGACATCGCCTGCAACAGGTTTCGCTGAGTCATGCGGTGGCTCATCGGCTGGCCTCGCGTGGGGCGAACCAGCTGAAACTGCTGAGCCGATCGCTGGCCGTGACAGGCGTTGCTCGCGCAACGGTTCAGCAACATCGGTTGAATCCGCTGAGTGAAATACCCCATGGCGCCTTCGGGCAACAGGGGAGATGCTCCCACATCATCCGGTTCGCTGACAGCCAGCGTTTCCGGGGCGACCCGCGTCAGTGCACTCTGAGGCGATTCCATCGAAACCAACCGGCGTTCCGCCGAAGTCAGTTGCGGGTGTTTTGGAGCGATGCAGTACACCGCCAGCAGTTGATCCGCTGCGCGGGATGTCAGTCCGTTGCGCAAACACCAATCGGCCAGTGAAAAATGGCCGTGCAGATCATCGGCCCGCACGGACTCCCGTTTGCGAAAATAGGCTTCGTCCAACGTCGCGCAGGCCATCTCGACGTCGGATACCGGCACGCGAACCTGCCCTTGCTCACCCAAGGTGATCTCATACAAGTTGCCCACGATGTTCGCTCGCCCGATCAATACGCGGCCATTGCGCAGCACCAACACGGAGCTCTCAGCCAGCGCCGAGTTCACAGGCAATACCTGCTCGGCCCCGGACGCCAAGACCGAAACAAGCATCAGCGCGCAACAACCGAGAACTCGAACGAACCCCGTCATGGTTTTCCACCCGATTTAAAGTGCGCATAGAAAAAGCCGGGCGGAGGGTACGGTTCAACGTGACCAACCGTCAATATCGATCTGAAAGCAACGCAGCCTGCTAGCAACGCATGCGTGACGGCGGCAATAGTCCGGAGTCTGGAGTCCGGAGTCTGGAGAAGATCATACGCCTACCGCCTACCGCCTGCCCGCATCCGGCATCCTTCACCTCGCGTGAATCCGGCCGTCGATGACAGGGCCGGCGATCACGTCGAGCAATTGGCCGGTGGGATCGCCTGGAACGGACAACTGAACCGGCGCATACCGGCAGGAGGTTCCGTTGAATCGCTGCGCCCCGGCGAGCGATTCGACCAGAACCCGCAGACGCTTTCCCTGCAGACTTTGAAAATACTCCTGCCGCAGTTCTTCTTCGAGCTGTGCAATGTGCCGGACGCGCTGAGCAACAACGTGCGACGGGACCTGAAGGTCCATGGTCGCGGCAGGAGTGCCGGTGCGAGGGCTGAATGGAAAGACATGGGCCTTGGAGAACCCGATATCCCGGAGCACCTTGCAGGTGTCGTCAAAATCCTGATCGGTTTCTCCGGGGAATCCGACCAGCACATCGGTTGTGAGCGCGGGCTGGTCGAGCACATGCTGCACATGGCGGCAGCGGTCGATAAAGCGTCGAACGCCCCAGCGGCGGTGCATTCGGCGGAGCACGGCATCGGAGCCGCTTTGCAGGCAGATATGCATGTGGGGACAGATCTTGTCGGCGTGCTGCCCTATGACGTCCACGAGTTCGTCGGTGGTCTCCGTGGCTTCGATGCTCGACAGGCGAAGGCGAAAGTCGCCCGGAATCCGCGCGAGACCATCGACAAGATGGGCCAGGCGAGTCCATTCGGACTTCGGTTTGTCACGATTCCAATCAACGCCGTAGTGTCCCAGATGGATGCCGGTCAGGACAATTTCCCGGAAGCCGTTATCGAGCAATCGCAGGACTTCGTCGTGGATTTCCTGCACGGGCCGGCTGGTGAGTTTCGGCCGGACCGTGGGGATGATGCAGTAGGTGCACCGGAGCAGGCAGCCGTCCTGGACTTTGACGTAAGCGCGATGCCTCCTCCCGAACCCCGATATTCCGCTGGGCAGTTCCACGGCGCCGAACTGGCTCAACCACTGGGGGAGCGTTCTCTTGTCGGTCACGACCTCCGCCACTCCCGGCAGGGCGGCGACTTCGGCCGGCGCGCGGGTCGCATAACAACCCATGACCACGATGCGAGCCAGGGGATTCTCGCGGGCGATGCGGCGGATGATCTGCCGGCTCTTGGCGTCCCCTTCCTGAGTCACGGTGCAGGTGTTGACGATGCACAGGTCGGCGACTTCTTTGGCAATAGCGTCGCGATAGCCCGCGCGCAGCAGGCCCTCGCGGACGAACTCGGTCTCGTACTGGTTGACTTTGCAGCCAAGCGTGACGGTCTTCAGGATGCCGGCCATGTATCGCGAATCTGCTGGAAGCTCAGCCGTTGCAGGTTGGGAATGTGAACGGAACGCACAGTGCGAGCCCGGAGATGGCAGCGCGACGGACAGCCGGCCGGATTGGCGGCAGGCGGGTTCAGGGCGGCGTTTCCGCCTCGATGGTCGCCCACATCGATCCCTTGCAGCGTTCGATGAGCGCGTCGCGGCCGAACGCATGGATTTGATCGCGTTTCAATTCGGCGTGTTCCTTCGTGGTGGTCAGGCAGACGCTGCGGCCGCTGGTATCGACTTCGAGGGCGATCTTCATGCCGCGCTCGACCGGATGGCCGAAAAGTTCGCGCATCATGCGGATTACGTAGTCGTACGAGTGTTCGTCGTCATCCCACAGGACCACGTGGTAACGGGGCTGTCGTTTCGGTTTGGACGACTGCTTTGTTTTTTCTTCGACGTCGGTGGCCTGCGACGTCACCGGATCAGCGACTGCAGATTTCGATTTCATATCTAATCCGACGGGAGGTCGGTCTCCTCGCTCCGAAATCCGCTGGAACCGGAATGGTCCCTCCTTCAGAAGGGCACTATATTCTAGAGGCCACAAGGTCGAAAGGAAAAGGCATGCCCGATTTACCGCAGTATCTCGAGAAAGAGGCCTCGCGATTCGAGGAGGAACTCTGTGAATTGTTGCGCATCCCGAGCGTAAGCGCGGACAGCAATTGCCGCGACGACATGCACCGCGCGGCGGGTTGGCTGCACGAGCGTTTCCAGGCGCTGGGGTTGGCTTCCGAAATCGTGAAAACGAAGGGCCATCCGCTGGTTTATGCCGAGTCACCGCCGGTGCCGGGCAAGCCGACCGTGCTGGTCTACGGCCATTACGACGTGCAGCCCGCGGATCCGCTCGATGAGTGGGACACGGCGCCGTTCGAGCCCGCGGTGCGTGACGGCAACGTTTACGCCCGGGGCGCGACCGATGACAAGGGCCAGTTGCTGACGCACGTCAACAGCGTCGAGGCCTGGCTGGCGACCCGCGGACCGCTGCCGTTGCAGCTCAAGTTCCTGATCGAAGGCGAAGAGGAAATCGGCAGCGAGAACCTCGAGGTCTTTCTGCGGAACGAGAGCAAGCGTCTGGCGTGCGATGTGGTGGTGATCAGCGACACGAGCCAATTCGGCGAGGGATGTCCGGCGATCACCTACGGGCTGCGCGGGATTGCGTACTTTGAATTGCGGGTCTCCGGTCCGAGTCAGGACCTGCATTCGGGCGTGTTCGGCGGCTCGGTCATGAATCCGATCAACGCGCTGACGCAGATCATGTCGCGGCTGATTGACGAATCGGGCCGCATCCAGGTTCCCGGTTTCTACGACGACGTCGTGCCGCTGACCGAGCGCGAGAGAGCCGAGTTTGCTTCGCTGCCGTTCGACGAAGCCGCGTTCTGCAGCCAGATCGGCGTCACGGCGCTGGCGGGCGAGGCGGGATACTCGACGCTCGAGCGGCGCTGGGCCCGGCCGACTTTCGATCTACACGGCATCTGGGGCGGTTATCAGGGCGAAGGAGGCAAGACGGTCCTGCCGTGCCGCGCGGGAGCCAAATTCAGTTTCCGCCTCGTGCCGCAACAGGACCCTCATCGGATTGCCGCCGCGCTTCGTCCTTTCCTCGAGTCGCTCTGTCCGCCGGGAATTCGTATGGAGTTGATCGAGATGCACGGCGCGCCGGGCGCGCTGGTCTCGCTGGAAAGCCCGTTCATGTCCGCGGCGGCGACCGCCGTGGAACGCGGATTCGGCCAGCGGCCAGTCTTCATCCGGGAGGGCGGGTCGATCCCGATCGTCACGCGATTCAAGGAAGTACTGGGCGTCGATACGCTGCTGTTGGGCTGGGGACTGGAAGACGACCATGCGCACGGCCCGAACGAGAAGTTCTCTCTGGCCGATTTCCACTGCGGCATTCGGTCGAGCGCGGCATTGTGGGAAGAATTAAGCAAGATTGCTCCGTAAGGAAGACGGCTCATGCTGGATCGCAAGTTCATTGTCGATAACGCGGAACTGGTAAAGACCAACTGCACTCAGCGCGGCGTAACGGCCGACATCGATCGATTGGTCGAATTGGAAACGCAGCGGCGCGCGCGGCTGCAGGAAGTGCAGGAACTGAACCGCCGCGCGAACGAGGTCTCCAAGACCATCGGCCAGGCCAAGGATCCGGCCGAGCGGGACCGCCGCAAGGAGGAAGGCCGGCGACTGCGCGAGGAGAAGGACACTGCGCAGGCCGATCACGACCGGCTGGAATCCGAGGTTGCCGCGATTCAGATCACGATTCCCAATCTCTCGCACCCCGACGCGCCAGTCGGCGTCGATGACGCAGCGAATCTCGAAATCCGCCGGGGAGCTCATGCGCCCCGCGAATTTGACTTCCGCCCGCGCGACCACGTGGAACTCGGCGAGAAACTGGACCTGATCGACCTCGAAGGCGGCTCGCGGACGACAGGCCACGGCTTCTACTTTCTCAAGAACGAAGCCGTGCTGCTTGAACTCGCGTTGCAGCAGTTCGCGGTCCAGAAACTGATCACCCACGGCTTCACGCCGCTGACGACGCCGGACCTGGCCCAGGACCGGATTCTCGAGGGAATCGGTTTCCTGCCGCGCGGCCCGGAAACTCAGGTCTACAGCATCGAAAAGTCCGACCTCAGCCTCGTCGGAACCGCCGAAATCACGCTGGGCGGCTTGTATTCGGAGCAGATCGTCGAAGCGGAGAGACTGCCCGTCAAGCTGTGCGGCATCAGCCACTGCTTCCGCACCGAGGCCGGCGCGCACGGCCGCGCGACCCGCGGCATCTACCGCGTGCATCAGTTCACCAAGATCGAGATGTTCGCGTTCACGCTGCCCGACCAGAGCGACGCGATGCATCAGTATCTGTGCGAACGCGAGTGCGAGATCTTCGACGATCTCGGCATTCCGTACCGGGTTGTCGATACGGCGACCGGCGACCTCGGCGGCCCGGCCTACCGCAAGTTCGACCTCGAAGCCTGGATGCCGGGCCGAGGCGAGAGGGGTGAATGGGGCGAGGTCACCAGCACGTCCAATTGCACCGACTACCAGGCACGCCGACTGAACGTCCGCTTCAAGCACAAGGGCGAGAAGGGAACGCAGTTCGTCCACACGCTCAACGGCACGGCCGTGGCGATTACGCGCGCGATCATAGCCATCCTCGAGAATTACCAGCAATCGGACGGTTCGATCATTGTCCCGCCCGTGCTGCGACCGTGGGTCGGCAAGGACCGCATCGGCGGAGCGTAGGCGGAGCGAAAGAAATAAGTCAACAAATTCGCTCGTGTGCCACTGGCTCGGCCAGTGGAAAAGAGTCTTGCCAACGACCTCAAATATCCGGAGCCAGAGACGGCCGACAAGGAAGATCAAAGTCCGAAGAAAGAGCAGGTATGCCGGCAGGACACTCGGACAATACGGCACCGGATGGTTAAGATGGCGAGCAGGAAAGCCGGCTTCGGTGCCTCGACCGGTTGTTGGATGGAGATGACTGAACTCAGGCCGCTCTTGTCAGGCTACTGGCGTGTTCGATGGAATGGCCGTTTGCGCTGGCACAGCCAGTGGCACTCAAGACAGCATGCAGCGGTGTGATGGTCGTTTCCTTCCACTGGCAGAGCCGGATGGGACACTGCGTCGCATCGACGGCTAGTGTGCGGACCTTGCCGAACGCGGCGATTTTTTGCCGTATCGCTCACTCACAAGCAACCGGCGGATTTTATAGGTTGTACTTTCGCTCTGCGTGAGGACTCGCGGCCCGCGCCGCGAGCATCGCTCAGGACAGAAAACGGGGCACAATCATGTTGGCAGCTTTCGCGGCGTGCGCGGCACTATGCGCATTTTCGGCGTCTGGCGAGGACTCGCAGGTTCTCGCTGAGTGGGATTTTTCGAAGGGCGTGCAGGGTTGGACCGCGAACGCGGCGGCTCCGGTGAAACAGGCACCGGATGGCATCGTGATAGAAACGGACGGCCGCGACCCGCAGCTCACAAGTCCCGCGCTGGACATTACTCCGCAGGACGGAGACGTCATCGAAGTCCGCATGACGGCCTCGCGACCCGGCGAAATCCAGTGGTTCTGGCAGTACGACCCGTCCGGCCCCTCCGGCGGATTGTCCCAGGAACAAAGCCGGCTGGCAGGACTGGAAGACACTCGCAAGGAGCAGACCGTCGCGGCGCGCACTTTCTGGAAAACGGGAAAGCACATCACGGGCCTTCGGTTCGATCTGCCCGAGCACGGCCCCGGATCGTATCGCATTGCTTCGATCCGCGTGTTGCGCGGCCCCGCCGCGATGCCGCCCCAGTGGCGTCGCGAGTATCGACTGCCGGTTGCTCCGCGCCGGATCGACGTGGCGAAAGAAACGCCTCCGGCCACCCATGCGGTTGCGAGCGACTACACGGTCGCAATGTGGTATTTCGCGGCCTGGGAACCCGAGTACACATGGGATGGCTGGCGGCAGGTCGCCGAGCGAGCGCCGTGGCGCATTCCGCTGCTGTTCGATTCTTCGGACAAGGAGATGAACTACAACGGCATTCAGTTCTATCGCGCGAGCAATCCCCGCATCGTGGACTGGCACGTGCACTGGATGCGCGAGCACTGTGTCAACCTGATGCTTTGGGACTGGTATCCCGGCATGCATCCGGACGGCTCGTTCAATCCGACGTTCTTCGGCAACCGCGCGCTGGAAGTCGGCTTTCTCGGCAAGGAGCAACTGGGCGGACCGCCGGTGGCGACCAATCGCTTTGCGGACACGATGCCGTTTGCCGTGATGTGGACCAATCACAAGCCGTCGCACGGAATCGGCAAGGGCCTTGCGGAGTACATCGTCGACCAGTTCTTTGTGCAGCCGAACTACTTCAAGATCGACGGCAAGGCTTTTCTGCCGCTCTGGTCGCCCGCTGACCTGATTTCCGGCGCGGGCGGCGAAGCCAAAGCCAAAGCGGTTCTCGAGCATCTTCGCCAATACGCGCGCAGCCGCGGAATCCCGGATGTTTATGTGGTGGCGGTCAACGGCGCGTTCACCCGCGAACAGATGTCGTCACTCGGGATCGACGGAGCGATGGGTTACAACTTGTTGCTCACCGGCGGATGGACTACGGAATTCCGGCAGATCGGCGACCGCGTTGTCGAGGACCGCATCGAGGATTTCCGGACACAGACGGTCCGCGGCCACGAAGCGACGTGGAACCGGATGGCGGACGCGTTCGGCCGCGATTACTTTCTGCCCACGTGTCCGATGCAGAACTGGGAACCCACACATCGACCGATCAACTACATCATCCGCGACCATTCGCCGCAGGAATACGAACGGCTGCTCGCCTCGGCAAAGGCCACCATCGAGAAACGCGGCCTGCGCAAGTTCGTCTCGATCGAAGCATTCAACGAGTGGCTTGAAGGAAGCTACGTTGAACCCGGCACTCAGTGGGGACTGACGTATCTCGAGGCGGTCAGGGAAGCGTTCAAGACAAACTGATTCGTCAATTGGCGCTTCGGCGCAGTACTGATCGCATGCGGGGATGGACGGAATGCGGACCGAACAAATCGTAAACGAACATCACATCCAATTGATGGATTCCTGGAATGACTTCTTCCACGGTTGACACGCAGCACATCCGCGTGGCCGCACTCGTCGTCACGGATGACCGCATAACCGCGGAACTCTCGGATGGCCGAACGATATCCGTTCCATTGTCATGGTATCCTCGCTTATGCCACGGAGCCGAAGAGGAACGACGGAATTGGCGACTCATCGGAAGCGGCCGCGGAATTCACTGGCCACAGTTGGATGACGACATCAGCGTGGAGAACTTCGTGTTCGGCCAGCCGTCAACTGAAAGCCAAGCGTCTCTTAAACGATGGCTCGATGATCGGAACAAAGGAGATGAAAAAGTCATTGATCCCAGTGCGTGCCACATGTCCGGAGAGAATCCCTGGACCTTTTTCGCGTTCCCTCGCGTCCTTGCCGATACGGAAAATCTGCCAGTAGATGAACAGGCCAGGCGGATTCTGCTCGCGATTCAGCAGCACGGAGTTCCTGCTGCCACGTGGGTCAGTCCGCTGACTCCAGGTGTCGTCTATTTCGCATGCCCGTACGAATCGCGAAAAGCACTCAATGATGCGATGGAATTGCTGGAAAGGCAGGGCGAGTTCGAAATAGGTTTCCTCGCAAAACGATCCGAGCATCTTTTCTCGCTGGTGGAGAAGAGCCCTGATGCACCCGATGTCATGGACTCGCCATCGTCCAGCGATAAAATGAAGCCGCAGTCGAACTCTTGAAGTCCACGCCCTATGAGATTCACCCGGCGGCATTTCACGCTTCGAGAATTACTTGCGGCCATAACCCTCGCCGCCTGTGTCGCCGCCGTCACATCGTGGGCATACCGGATCCACAAGGCCGCAACGTACGTCGAGTCCCAAGGCGGCGATGTATGGTGCTCTGGGCAGTTGTATTCCGGCTCCGATTTCGGAGGTTCCCCGATCTCGGCCACCCGAAAGCTGTGGTTACGTGCGGTCATCGTCAGCCGGATCATGTGCGGCACGAACACCGATCTGTGGGTCTGTTTCGTTCCGGACGACCGCGAGCGTTTCGCCGAGTCGATCAAGCTTCTCGGCCCAAGGAAGATCACGTTCGAAGTGCTCGGCCCGAAGGACTTCGATTGGGTTCGAGGCCGTAATCCAGGGGTGAAGATTTCCGCCTGCGATGGACTCCCGATAGAACCAGCGCAACTTCCAATAGTCCGCCGCGAACAAGCAAGCCACAAGTCCGCGCCGCCATCGACAGCGGATGTCGCACGCATCCTCGCGGAGTTCGATCGCATGCGGGCTGAGAACCCGCAGTCAACCTATCGCCTGGATCGTTACGAGTCGGTAATCGGCTTTCCGCCGCCGGGCAAGATGGGCGTGATTTACGACAAACACACGGGCCGGACCATTTTCCTGCCGTGGCCGCGATAGAAAGCCTCCTGCTTCCGTGTCATTGTTCACGGTGCGGACCGGTTTTTGAGAACATCAACCGGTCGAAGCCCGTCGAGTGATGAAAACTCAGTCGCGATGCGACGGCCCTATCAAAGCCCTGGGCGAGACAACGCGAGCATCGCGAGCGTAGACGCGGCCCAGGGTTCACGGTCTTAACGAAGGATAGCCACAACGTGGCGACCCTATCGCCGTTCCGTTCGGACTCCCTTGATGAAAGGTGGTCTTTACGTCCCCGGGGTTGCGCAACGCTCACAGAACTCGCCTTGCCCCCACCCCGGGCTTCCATAGAACTGTCCCGTCGTGACACAAGGGTGAATTCTTCAGCCCACATCGCATTCGTCTTCGCTTGCCGCACGGGAGTAAAATGTTAATTGGGAGACGCGAGCATCGCGTTTGCCGCCACAGCGAAAGATGCCGTGCAGTTTTGCTGGAGGTGGTCTATGAGCGAGGCAACGAAACACGCCGCGGAATTGCTGCCCGGACTGGTCGAAGATATCGAAGTTCAGGGCCACATCATTGACAGTCTGATCCTCCCCAAGATTCTCGACTGCATCTGTGCGCACGGCGCCACGTTCCACATTCAAGAACTGTCGATCGGCCGTCAGCGGGACGACCCGAGCCGAGCGCTGGTGCAGGTGCGAGCGTCAACGCCCGAGCAACTGCAGCACGTGCTGGCCGAAGTGGCTCATCACGGCGCGGTCCCCGTTGTTGCATGCGACTGCCGCTTTGAAACGGCCGATGCGGACGGCGTGTTTCCGGAGGGGTTCTACAGCACCACCAACCAGCGAACGGAGATCCGCATGAACGGACGCTGGATTCCGGTGAGCGGTCAGGGAATGGACTGCGGCATCACGATCGATGCCTCGCGCGGCGCGGCTCGCTGTGTCGTAATGGACGAAGTGAAATCAGGCGATCCGATCGCGGTCGGTCACGGAGGCGTCCGCGTTTTCCCTGAAGAGCGGCCGCGTGAAACGCATCCGTTCGGGTTCATGGGGAGCAAGGTCTCGACGGAAAAGCCGAAAGGCGCGGCCATCCGTCAGATCGCGCGCGAGTTGGCCTATCACCGCGCGACGGGCGGCCGAACGGCCGTGGTCGCCGGGCCGGCGGTGGTACACACCGGCAGCGGCGAGTTCCTGTGCGAACTGATCCGGCGAGGCTATGTGGATCTGCTCCTTGCGGGAAATGCACTCGCCACGCATGACATCGAGCAGTCCATGTTCGGAACCAGCCTCGGTGTCTATCTGGCGCGAGGCGCACCCGCAGAACACGGACACGAACACCACTTGAGGGCAATCAACCGGATTCGTCGCGCAGGCGGTATCCGCCGCGCCGTGGAGGACGGCGTGCTGACGTCCGGAATCATGGCCGAATGCATCCGCCGCAGCGTGGACTTCCTGCTGGCGGGCAGCATCCGCGACGACGGTCCGCTGCCGGACGTCGTCACGGACGTGATGCAGGCCAAGCGTCTGATGCGCGAGAAACTCCGCGATGTCACGCTGTGCCTGATGATGGCCACAACGCTGCACGCCGTCGCGGTCGCCAATCTGCTGCCGGCGTGGGTCAAGGTCGTGTGCGTGGACATCAACCCGTCCACTGCAATCAAGCTTGCCGACCGCGGGTCATTCCAGACGATCAGCCTCGTTACGGATGTCGCTCCTTTTCTGCGAGCGCTGGTTGAGGAGCTATCGAGTACCAACGACCTGTCGCGTCCGGCGGAGGAAATGACGGACGCGTCGGTGCGAGCCGATTCCCGACAGCCAGGGACCCACCGATGGACATGAACGAACAAAACGGTCGTCCGCGGATCCTGATGTGTCCGCCCGCGTTTTTCGGAATCGAATACGAAATCAATCCCTGGATGGATCGACGGCGGTCGAACGATCACGAAAGGGCGATTGAGCAGTGGACGACGCTGAAAACCCTGCTCGAGTCGCTGGGGGCAACGATCTGTTGCCTCGACCCGGTGCCCGGACTGCCGGACATGGTGTTCACGGCCAATGCGGCCCTGATATTCCGGAATCAGGCCATCCTGGCACGTTTCTGTCATCGGCAGCGGCAGGGGGAAGAGCAGCACTTTCGAGACTGGTTTGAGCGACATGGATTCGAGTTGCTGGAGCTGCCGCGAGATTGCTTCTTCGAGGGCGCGGGCGACGCGCTGTTCGGCGGCGGGACGCTGTTCGCGGGCTATCGCATCCGCAGCATCGTGAGCGGACACCGGCGAATCGCGGAACGGCTCGGCTGCCGTGTACTGTCGCTGGAACTGGTGGATCCTCACTTCTATCATCTCGACACGTGCTTCTGTCCGCTGAACGAACGCGCGGCCGTCTTTTACCCCCCGGCGTTTGACTCCTACGCGCGCAGGGCCTTGTCCGCAACAATCGAAGACCTGATTCCGGTCAGCGACGCGGAGGCTCGACGCTTTGCGTGCAACGCGGTCGTGCTGAGCAAAACGGTCATCACCAATGAAGGCTGTCCCGCACTGCATCGCGAACTGCGGAGCCGCGGATTCCGAACCTGCGAAACTCCGCTGAGCGAGTTCCTCAAAGCAGGCGGCAGCGCAAAGTGCCTGACACTGCGTCTGGACGGAGAGGATGCGGCGGCCTGGAGATCTGATCGGATCGCATCCGCGCCCTCTTGCGACGAGTCGCAGCAATCGTCAACCGGCGCAGACTCGAATGTCATTTCGACTCGAGTTTGCTGACAGCGGCCGAGATCCGCTCGAGCGCGTCCTGCAGGGTGCTTCTCGGGCAGCCGAAGTTCAACCGCACAAATCCCTCGCCTTGAAACAGGCGTCCATCCGACAAACGAAGTCCGGCTGACTCGAAGAAACGCATCGCATCCTGCCCGCGGAACCGCCGTGCATCAATCCATGCCAGGTAGGTTCCCTCGACGTGCGATACGGAGAACTGGGGCAAATGCTCACGAAAATAGGCCTCCAGCAGATCGCGGTTGCCTCGAAGATACTCGATCAACTCCAGTCGCCACGGCTCGCCTTCGGCAAACGCGGCCCGGCAGGCAATCAGTCCCAGCACGTTCGGCAGCGGCACCAATTCGCTCGCGGCGCGACGGAAGCGTCGCCGCAGATCCTGATTCGGAATCACGGCGAAACCGCAGCCGAGTCCGGACAAATTGAATGTCTTCGACGGCGACATCAGTGTCACGGTGCGGTCGGCCACTTCCGCGCCGAGCGTCGCGAAGGGCACATGCACGCCGGGCTTCAGGGCAAGATCGCAATGAATCTCGTCCGAGCAGACCGCCAGACCGTGACGCTGACAAACCTCCGCAACCGCCGCCAGTTCCTCGCGCCCAAACACCCGCCCGACCGGATTGTGAGGATTGCAGAAGATCAGGCACTTCGTTCGCGGCGTGATGGCGCTGCTGAGCGCGTCGAGATCGAGCGTCCAGCGACCGCTGTCCTGAGCGAGGCCGACGGTCTTGAGCCCGCGGCCTGTTGCGCGGGGTGCGGCCAGAAACGGGGGATACGCGGGAACCAGCGTGACAACTTCCTCGCCATCATCCGCGAGAGCCTGGCATGCAAGGTGGATTCCCGAAACCAGCCCCGGCAACCACACGAGCCATTTCGCTTCGATTTGCCAACCGTAGTGACTTGCCGCCCAATCGATCACGGATTGAGTGACCGCGTCGGTAACCGCCGGATAGCCGAAGACTCCATGCTCGACCCGTTCCTTCAGGGCACGAAGAACACACTCGGGAGAGGCAAAGTCCATATCGGCCACCCACATCGGTATGACCTGATTGGCCCGTGATTCCGACCATTTCAGACTGTCCGAGTTCCGTCGATCCCGAATCAGGTCAAAGTCAATGGCCATGGAATCCGTCCCTTTCGCGTATGCAGCCCGTGTCGCGGTCTCGGCTGAGGTTAATCAAGGCAATCATTGCAGAGTCACGGTCGCCTGCTGGAGCTTTCCTTCGCGCTGAAATGTCACGGTAACACTGTCGCCCACTTTATGCCGTTCCAGCACGTTGAGCAGGTCGTCCATGGATGCGACCTTCACATTATCGATGGCCTGAATCACATCCCCCAGAACCAGTTTGCCCGCGCCGGCGCGGCGTATGCCGCGAAGCCCTGCGGCGGCAGCACCGGATCCCTGTTCCACTTCGCGGATCAGCACTCCTTCGATTCCGTTTTGAGCGGCCAAACCGTCGGGAATAGCGACGATTCCGAGTTTGGGCCTGACCACGCGCCCGTGCTGAATAAGTTCCGGCACGGTCCGATTCACGATGTCCACCGGAACGGCGAACCCGATGCCGACGCTTGTGCCCGAAGGACTGTAAATCGCCGTGTTCACGCCGATCAATCGGCCGGCGCTGTCGAGGAGCGGGCCGCCCGAATTACCCGGGTTAATGGCCGCATCGGTCTGGATGACGTCCTGAATGGTGCGGCCGTTCGATGCTTCGATGCTGCGTCCCAGAGCGCTGACGATGCCCGTCGTAAGCGTCTGGTCGAGACCAAAGGGATTCCCGATGGCATAGACCCTCTGCCCGACTTGAAGGTCCTTGGACCGGCCGATCGCGATCGGCTTCAAGTGCGCCGGGGGCGCATCGATGCGCAATACGGCAATGTCCTTGTCCGGTTCGACTCCGACGATGCGAGCCTTCCAATTGGACCGGTCATTCAGCGTGACCTGCAGCGAGTCGGCGGTCTGGATCACATGGGCGTTCGTGACGATGTGGCCGTCGGAGTCCCAGATGAACCCCGACCCTGTTCCAGCCGGTATCTCCATGACGTTGACCCCGAAGCGATCGGAGCGGACAGCCACACTTGTGATGAACACGACGGCGGGAGAAACTTCGGCGAAAACGGCGATGTTGGATTTTTCCTCCTCGGCCAGATCGCCGCGAGGCGTCACCGCGCGGGGTTCCGCCGCGGGCCGGAAGAGACGCCCGGAGTTCTGTTGAACGATCAGCCAAACACCCACCAACAGCACGAGCAGCCACACGAGTCGCGGCGTTCGCGGCGCGGCAGGCCGATCCGACTGGGGAAACACACTACTCATAAGACTTCCATAGGGCGGTAGGACCGCCAGCCAAATTGGCGCTGTCGCGCCGGGTAAACATCCCGCTCCCGTTGGTCGCTGGACATGGCGCAAGAAACAAATCTTCGGACGGCAAGTGCCAAAGTCACGTCCGGGAGCGGTAGGCAAAGCAACGTATTCCTGGACGCACTGCGCCCATCGTACCGACTCGCCGCTGGCCACAAAATCCCGCGGCGCGGAATTGAATTCGGTTCGGTGGATCAGGCGGGAAGACGCGTCGCGTTTTCCTTGGGCCGATGCGGTTCTTAATCCGCCCTTGGCCGGCTGCACACGCGACTCGCCTGTGCCGCGAGTGGAGTATGAGCCTGCCTAAATGTCGTGAGACAAAGTCCCATTTCGATTGGGACAATTTCCTAATTGCACGACAGTCTGGACGGGCGAGAATTAACGGCAAGTCGAGCGGCAGTGAGCGGGCGACAATGCTATCAAGCCACCCCGCCCGCCGTCCAAAGCTCTCGGTGCTCGTCATGGGAATCGCCTCGGCAAAGCAGCCTTTCGTGCAATGCAACGCTGGAGTTCGCGTTTTTTCCTCAAGCCTGTTCAAAACATGGGTGGGCGGAATCGAAACAGCCTGGCAGCAACCTCCCGGATGTCTCAGTGCTTTGCACTCGCCCGAAAACCCGTGCGATTGTCGGTCGGCCGTGGCCGTCATGTCAGGATGTCAAGCCGTCAATCGAGATGAATGGCCGGTTGATCAGACAGTGACACAAGCAGTATGCGGAGAGGACCATGAGCCAGACATTGCTTGAGACCGCCCCGGCGCGGCCCCCATCGTCGAGCACCGGCCATTACACCATCCGCTTGAAGATCCCGCCGGCAGCCCGCGAAGACGCCTGGGACTGGTATCGAGTTGCAATCCAATGCGGGGGCCGGGAAATCCGCTGCGGCTGCTTCGCATTTCCGGACGAAGAGCGGTGGCTGGAAGCCCTCGAGACGCTGCGGCATCAGTTCGGAATCGCCTATTGCGAGTCTCTTCCCAAAGTTGCGGCGAGCGAGCCGTAGAGTCTCCAAGCGGGGCTCGGACGCGGTGTCCTGCTCGAGTCGAATTGAGGATAGGAGGCAAAGCATGGCAGTTCAAGAAGGAGGAATGAGCGTGTATGCTCCCGAGGAGGGAGAGCGCCAATCCTCAGCGCGCAAGCCGTCGGTGCTGGCGGCGGCGACTTCACGACTTCGGAAATCGGATTACCACGAATTGCACCTGATTTCCTGCACTTTCTATGAAGGCGTGCTCACGCTGCGAGGCCGAGTGTCGACCTTTTACCTGAAGCAGGTCGCACAGACGATGATCGCTTCACTCGAAGGCGTGGAACGTATCAACAATCGCCTGGAAGTTGCAGCGCCGTCAGTTCCGTGGTGACCAGGGAGTTTGCGGCAGTCTGAAGTCCGGAGTCTGAAGTCCAGAGTCCAGAGTCTGGAGTCTGGAGTCTGGAGTCTGGAGGAAGAACCTCAATCTGGCATCCGGCATCCGGCATCCGCGCTGGCATTTCTTCCCATCGAACGCTATGGTTCTCGAGACGTAGGAACTGCGAGTTCTGTTTCGCTCAGTCGAGGCCGACGATGGGTGTCCTGTTTTCCGACCGTTTCCGTTGTGCTGCTCGAGTTCTCGCAACAGCAGTACTGATGTGTTTGCCGAGCGGCGTTGTGCCCGCATTGGCCGGTTGTCTGTTATTCGTCCCGCCGGCATTCGCCGCGGAAGGCGGAGACAAAAGTCGCAGCAGACCGGACGCCGGCAGTCCGAATGCACAGCGAGAAAAGAGACGCCGGGAACAGGTCGAAGCGACTCGGGAAGTTGTGAGGCGGGTCGCACGCGCTGCTCGCGTGAACTCGATGACGCTTCCCAACGCCCGCCGTCGCGGGGACGAACTGACGAGCCTGTACGTCCAGCAGGCAGCTCACGAGGCAGCCAAGTTCCCAAAGGACCTCGGGCCGCGAGCGCTCCTGACCGCGATCGGTATCGCAATCGACGACTCGGACGTGCTTCGGAAGAACCCGTTGACTCGCGAGTTCTTCAATGCGGTCGAGGTGCCGAAGGAGCGGGAGGAACGGCTCAAATTGCTTGATTCCCCCACGATGCTCGGTCGGCGAGACCTGGCGCAACATTTCGTCGTGTCCGCCTTCCTGACGGCTGAACTTGGCAGTCGTGCCGCTGACGCCGCGGGAATGGCAAAGGAATTGATGGATGCACAGAGCGGAAGCGGCTTCAGCTTCGCGGATCTGGCGGCTGATCAGGCGGGGATCATTTTCGCAGAGCGAGTGCTATCCGGGGAACTGCTGATTCGCCGCGTGGCGTTGACCTTTCCGGTCTCCGAATTCATGCCTTCAATTGCCGGCCTTCCTGAAGGCCTGAAGTACGAGGAATTTCAGCGGGAGTATATGAGCGACGGCTCCAAGAAGTACAACGAACTGCGGGCCGAAATCCGCAAGCGCATCCTCGCGCTGCCCCCCTATCAGGCCACCCGTCAACAGTCACGTTAAGAAGTCGCAATGGAGCATCGGCCAATCAATTGACTCGTTTGACCATCTCGGTAGACTGAATGCTGCCAATGGGCAATGTCCCCATCCACAGTCGGGTATCCGCAGTCGATCGGTGCAGCCGACGGCATGCCGGGTGGCTGTGGCGGATCGGAATGGAGCCAGTCCTTCAGCCTTGTCACAACTCTTGAAGTCACATCGCCGGGCATTGTCGGACTTCCCAACGCGCACGAAGGTCATGGGCCCAAGGCCAGGGCGACCTTCGTGAGGCAGTGCTTTTAAGAAGAAGCAGTGATTAGCGGTCCCGCGCGGACGTGGTGGTTCGTCGGAACGACGCTGAAGTTGAAACCGGAAAGTTACCTGCAGTTGAGCAACGGGGCTATCGTGTCCGTGAAAGTGGTTGCGAGCGACTCGGGATCTCCGGTCGCCACACTGAGCCAGACCCTGATCGTGGCCGTGCAGGCTAATCCGCAACCGTGGCGCAATGCAACCAATGCCCGCGACGTCGATGGCGATATCCACGTGACGCCGCTCGACGCGCTGATCATCATCAACAAACTGAATTCGCTGCCGCCCGACGATCCGTCCGGATCACTTCCGCCTGCTCGGCCGTCAGACGGTTCCTACTACTATGACGTTAACGGTGACAGCTTCGTATCGCCGCTCGATGTGTTGCTGATTATCAACCACTTGAATGCGTACGGCAGCGGCGAGGGAGAAGCCGCTGCGTCCGCTTGGACTCAACTCGACGCGGAAGTGCAACCGGCTGTTCCGCCGCAGGCGACGTCTCCCGATCATTCCGGCCCGCTGGATCGTTGCGGCCTGATGTATACGATCGAATCGCAGTACCCGCAGTATCGAATGGCATCGCCGCGTCCGGCCTTTGAAATGCCGGCATTTCACCGCCGGCAAACGCTACGTTTGGAGCCGTTGCACGGGGTTGGCACACTTGACGAGACCCTGGACGAACTGGCCGCCGACATTGCGACTGCAAGGCGTCAGTGCGGCTGAGTCCCGCGATCCAGAACACCCGGTCCTCTCGGCGATGCCGACCTCGAACGGACCGTATTCCGCTGTCCCTGGTTCGGGCTGACTTTTCTTGCAGCAAAGCGCCGCGTCGGTCAGTCAGTGCGGGCGAATCATTGAGTGCACGTACTTAAGTACCGCGGATTCTTCCGCAATGCAGTTGACAGCGGCGGGGTGACGACTTAGCCTCATTTTCAACTCCATACCGAGGCTGCATTTA
>CAIPEB010000761.1 GCA_903863885.1 uncultured Planctomycetaceae bacterium
CCGCTACGTCACCGGCGAGCCGTGTAGTTAGGTGGCAAACCATGCACCGCAAATTCCAAGTCGGCTGCCCGTGTTGCTGCCTGCTCACTGAAGAGCACTTCATCGATACTGGCTGGCAGTCGAAATACACAGCCGGCGAGTTCGACGCTTGGAGCCAATCCGGAAGCCGCATCAGCCTGACCAATGACAGTGGAACGATTACCAGTGACACAGGCGCCACGGGCATCATGTGGCTATTCAGCCTCTGGGCCGACACGCCGACGTTCGATCACGAGGATGCCGACACCTACACGTACGGCACCTACGAATTGCGGGTGAAAGTGGCGGATGCCGACAACTATATCTTCCTGCGTCTCGCATGGTCCGAACTGAAGCCGCGGTCGTTTGCCGTGCCGCAGTACGCATGGCGTTGGACGATGCAGTTGTTTGAGCGAGTCGGCGGTATTGAAACTGCCTTGTCGGATGCGATCACGTACACGCGACACGTCAACGCTACGACGCAACGGCCGCACTTCGCGCATATCGCTATTTGTGTTGACGAGCGAGACAAGGACGGATATTACTACTCGGACGATTCTCTGGAAGTGCGATCGGCACTCTGGTGGGATGATCCGCCGGACTACGGCGACACGGAAGGCTCCGATGTCGCCAGCGACAGTTACGGCCTGCGAGGGAACACCTCGACCGCCACAGGGTTTGGGACCAAGCACGGCGTCTACCTTAACGCCGGCCCGATCGCGGAAGGCATCGACGCGATCCGCACCTACGAGCACGCCGACGACTGCCGATTCTGCGACTGCGGAATTTGCAACCACGGCAGCGAGCCAAAACAGCTCCGCGTGACGTTTGAAAGCGATGGTGGAATGGACGGGGCAACCGTCGATTTGTACTTCGGCAAGCGGCCGATGATCGCTGCAACGCTCGCCATCTATGAAATAGTTTTTGGCTGGTATGACGAACACGCTTGGGTCTGCGGACACGGCGGGAAGATCGACTCGCCTCCGATCGTACAGGGGGCTCACACTGTCCTTGAAGCGTCTATCGACGGCTCGAACAACGTGATCCTGTCTCTCTACGTCACTGGAAACTACCCGAACGTGAACCTGTCCGGCCTTAGCGCCTATGCCACGATCAACCTTGGGCCGCTTCAATCGAAGTACGATTGCAACGACCTGTATGACGGGCTTGTGTTCACCGACTTCGACAACCTTGCTTTGTTCGCAGACGGCACGACCACGTTGACGGCCACTGTGGAGCTGATCGAATCGTGAACTGTCGATTGATCGAAACCCGCGAAGGAACCAAGTGGCGGTATCGCTGTGCAAACAGCGGGTGCAAGACATCGCTGCTCTACGCCAAGCGAAAACCGCGACTGAAGCTGCCTTGCAGCGGGCTCGCTCCGTGGTTGACGTGCCCGCACCGCGGCCCCGTTCTCGCCACCGTCAACGCCCGCTCGGCCGGCTGCGGGTGCGCGTCGTCAACCGTTGACGTGTTCCGCTGCGGACGTTCCGGGGCCGGTGCAATCAAGACCGGCTCGCCGCGGTGCCTTGCTGACGTGGCAGCGGCCAGCGGCGTTGA
>CAIPEB010000762.1 GCA_903863885.1 uncultured Planctomycetaceae bacterium
CCACACAGCACGAGGGTTGTGACCGATCGCGGAGTCGGCCCCCACTTCGCACGATCTCGGCACGGATGACTTCGACGGTTTCGTTCGCTCCTGAGCCGCTCCGACTGCTGCCGACTGGAGTTGCCCTCCTCGGCCAAGCAGGCGACGACGAGGCAAGCCTCGATGAACTCGCCGCAGGGCTGTCCGCGAGTGGTCGTTCACACGGACTCCCCATCAGCGCCATTTACGAGAACTCCGTCTGGCAAGCACCGCCGAAGTGGCGTGTGCATGCACGTGGACCTGCCCGGTCCGACCGCGGCGTTTCGCGGCCCTGCCGGGGCCGCCCGGGGACGGTGAGCGAGCTGAGGAATTCAGTTGTCAGGATCGGTACAATGGGACCGTCGAACTGCGCGTCCGGCGTGCCTCATGAGCGAAGTCGAAACGACCCGCACCGCCTCCAAGATCGAACACTCGGATGTGCAGGCAATTGAACGGCACGGGAACCTGTGCAGCCGACAGCGTACTGCTTTTCACTTCCTCTCGAGCCAGATGAACTGGATCACCCATGGAACCGCGAAATCTCGCGATCGTCACGGTGTTCTGGGTCTTGTCCGCGCACGCCGCGGCAGCCATTGAACCGAATCGTACGGAACTGAACGAATCCCACCGGTGGGCGGCAGCGAATTTTGCGGGCGATTCGCAGACCCCCTGGGGGCCTTTTTTCTCCTTCTCGTACGACGACAAGCCTTCGTCCGAATTGCTCAAAACTTGGCAGTTCAGGCGGACTTCGCGCAACCTGGACGAAAACCGCATCGAATACTCGCTCGCTTGGTCGGATCCGAAGACGAAGCTCGCGGTGCGCTGCGTGGGGATCGAGTACCGTGACTTTCCTAACGTGGAATGGACACTGTATTTCAAGAACCTCGGCGACACGGACTCGCCGATTCTGACCGACATCCAGGCGATCGATGTCCAACTCCAACGCAAGCCGGCAACGGGCAGCGACGAGGGTGAATTCCTTCTTCATCACAGCGATGGCAGCCGCACGCTCTCGAGCGACTATCAGCCGCGCGCAACGGTGCTCGGTCCGGGAGCGGAAAAACGGGTTGGGGCCATCGGCGGTCGTTCCACGGGCGGAGACTTCGCCTATTTCAACCTGGCACTTTCCGGCAAGGAAGGGCTGATCGTCGCGATCGGTTGGCCTGGCCAGTGGGCCGGTCAGTTCGTGCGCGACCACGCAGACCATCTGCAAGTGCGGATGGGTCAGGAATTGATCCGCTGCAAGTTACTGCCGGGCGAGGAAATCCGCACTCCACTCATCGCCCTTCAGTTTTGGAACGGCGGCGACTGGCTTCGCGCGCAAAACGTCTGGCGGCGATGGTTCATAGCCCACAACTTGCGCAAGCCCGGTGGTAAGTTGCCGCCCCAACAATGGTGCGGTGCCGCCACCATCGGAGGCGGTTTGATGGAAGGCGTGACCGAAGAAAACTCCAAGCAATACATCGACGCCTACCTCGAGATGGGCTTGAAGCCAGACTTCTGGTGGATGGATGCCGGTTGGTATCCCTGCGGCGGTTCTTGGCCGAATACGGGTACTTGGGAAGTTGACAAGACTCGTTTCCCGAACGGAATCCGGGCCATCAGCGATTACCTGCACCAGAAGGGCATCAAAACGATTTTATGGTTCGAGCCGGAGCGCGTGGCACCAAACACGTGGCTCGCGAACAACCATCCCGAATGGCTTCTCGGCGGCTGCCTGGTTGATTTCGGTAATCCCGAAGCCTGGAATTGGATGGTCGATCGCGTGGATAGCCTGCTGGTGAGCGAAGGAATCGACATCTTCCGCCAGGACTTCAATATGGAGCCGCTTCCTCACTGGCGGGCGAACGACGCGGCGGATCGACAGGGGATTACGGAAATGCGCCACGTGACGGGCCTCTTGAACTTCTGGGACGAACTGCTTCGCCGCCACCCCGGGATGTTGTATGACAATTGTGCGTCCGGCGGCCGCCGCAACGATCTGGAGAGCATGCGCCGCGGCGTGCCGTACACGAAAAGCGATTACGCACTCGAGCCGGTCGGCGTGCAGTGTGAGACATACGGTATCTCCCTGTGGCTTCCGTATTACGCGGCGACCTGGATGTGGAATGAAGACGCATATACGTGCCGCAGCAACATGGCCCATGTGACTGGCGCCTTGCTGAAACTCGATGATGCGGGTCATGGCCGGCAGTTGCCCAAACGGCTTGACGAATGGCAGAAGACCGTGGCGAACTTCTACGGCGATTTCTGGCCGCTCACGCCCTACAGCCTCGAGAACAACGTTTGGATGGCCTGGCAGTTTGATCGTCCTGAAAAGGGCGAAGGCGTGGTGCAAGCGTTCCGGCGAGCTGAAAACAGCGACGCGTCGGCGACGTTTCGTCTACGAGGATTGGAACCCGACGCCGTTTACGTGCTCACGAATCTCGATGATCCCGTTGAGACGGAAAGAAGCGGCCGCGAATTGCTTGACAGCGGCCTGTCGGTGGCCATTCAGGAAAGGCCGGGTGCCGCCATCGTCACCTACAGGAAGAAATCCTGATCTCAGTATTTGGCCTCGCAGGTCGCGATCCGTTGTTGTCGGCTCAATCCCTCGGATTCACCACCCGCCCCATGAACAGGATGCTGCCGGTCGGGTTGTGTCGGATCAGGAAGACGAAGGGGTGGTCGGCACGGAAGACCGGCGGTTGCTCTGGGCGAACCGGGGCGGACCGAGGAGCCATGACCACCCCCGTCGCCGCTGCCGCCTCCGTCCCCTCCTCGTTCACGTCCACGAAGGCTTTGTGAACGACCGCCGAGATGTAAAGCCCTTCGCCTCGACTCATTCGGGAAAAATCCGCCTTCTTGGCATCGAAGGCAAGCGTCATTCCCATCGCCTGAAGAGTGTCTTTCAAGCTGAACTCGGAGGTCATCGTGAACCTCGGTACGAACGCGATCACATTCTGCCGTCGCAGTCCCTTGGTCCACTGCTCGATGTTTTCCTGGGTGAGCTTCTTTTCCAGTTCGGCCAGGCCCTCAATCTCCTTCGGCAGCAGTACGATCATCGAAAGTTCGCCGTGAGCGTAAGGCATTTCGAGGACTTGCAGATCATCGATCGCTCGATAACCAAACGGATTGACTTGGTGCATCATGGGCACCGCCACTTCCTTGTCGGCCGAGAGGTGGAAAGGGGTGTCCTTGGTGGCCTGTTTTTCGAATTGCTCCTGCCATTTCCCCTTAAAGTAGATGGCATTGGTCAAAACCAGCTTCGTCCTCGCTTCAATCACACCTGGACGCAGAAGCTCCCTGATCTTGTTTTTGGTCTGCCTTTCGACCCAAGTGTTGATTTCCTGCCGAGCAGCCTCCGTATGTTCAGCGAAATCCAGCACTCCCAATTCGGCACCGTATTGTTGGCGGGTCGTCATGAGAAAGCCGGACAGGAACTCATACCCCTTCTGCCCCCAAAGCCGATTTGCCACTCGAAGCTCGTAGCCTTTGGTCTTTTCGACGCCCAGGCTCTGTTGAAGCCGAGCCATCTCCTGGTGCAGTTCAGGTTCGGGGCCGGTGAAGTGGAGAACCTCGGCCATCTGTCTCTGGGTCTCGTCCGCTGACCCGGCGTAGGTCATCGCCAAGGCGGTGGAGATGCTGTAAGGCGACAAGAACAGGTTTCCCAAGGCCTTATCTTTGATGTGGCCGTAAATGTCGATGGCGAAGAGGTTGTTTCCCTTTGCTACGTCAGGCACCGGACGAGCCTCCTCGGTTCGTATGGGGCTCGGCGGTTCAACGGCACAGGCCATCCGTCCGGCAGACGAAATCGTCAGCATCAACGCCATGCCGAACACCACGGCCGAGATTCTGTTAGCAGCCATCGTCCTCTTCCTTGCCGTCCAGATCGAGAGAGTACCATCGCCTCACGCCGCCATTCTATGCCGCGGGAAATGTCGGGCAAATCTGCGCGGACCTGACGCAATTGGGAATTGGCCGGCCGGATACCGCGCCCGGTTTGTATTCATCTCTCGACGTATTGACGCGTGGATGTGATTTCCGCTCCCGGTTCACAGCAACCCGAGAACAAAATATTCACATGCCATGTTGTAAACAAACGCCGTGATGTCATATTTTCACATAAGCCGACCGCGACTGGCGGTTCCGTCGACGGCGGGTGGATTCGAACCTGCCGTTCACGTACCCGCGAGTTGCTATGTGGCGAGGGGTGTGTGCGGATGAACCAGCATGAACGACAGGTCGCGATCGTGAATCGCGTCGACGCGGTGGGCACCAGTTCGTACCAGGAGCTGGCCCGCCTGTACGGCGTCTCGGAGATGACGATCCGCCGGGATGTCGACAAACTGGCGCAGCGCGGTGGCTTGATCAAGACCCTGGGCGGCGTGCAGACGGCGCGCGCGCCCAAGGAGTTGTACGAGTCGGCGGTGCAGAAGCGGCTGACGGTGCAACGTCACGAAAAGCAGCAGATCGCGCTGCAAGCTTTGGAGCAGATCCAACCGCAGCAAACCATCTTTCTCGACGGAAGCACGACGTGCCTCATGCTGGCCCGGCAACTCGCCGGTCAGATGCGTGGCTTGACGATCGTCTGCCATTCCGCGTTGGCTTGTCTCGAACTGGGACGCACGCAGGACAATACCGTCCTTTGTCTGGGCGGCCAGTTTGACCCCTCAAGCGCGTGCTTTGTCGGTCCGGTGGCCGAGGAGGCGGCGCGGCGGCTGTTCTTCGACGTCGCGTTTCTCTCCACCAAGGGCCTATTGCCGGACGAGGGCACGTTCGAGTCGTCGATGGCCACGTTCCGCATCAAGCAGATCGTGGTGGAACAGGCGGCACGCGTGGTGCTGCTGGTCGACCATTCGAAGTTCAACCAGCGGGCGCTGTGCAAGGTGCTGGACATCACGCAGATCGACGAGGTGATCACGGACGCCGGCGCGGCGGCGGGCGACATCGCAAAGCTGGAGCAACGGGGTTTGACGGTCCGCGTGGCCCGGTTGGGCGCTCACGCGGCGCAGACCCGTTAAGCGGAAGGGACCATATGCCACTGGAGTCAATCCCGCGACTGTTGGCCGGTTGCCGGGCGGGCGGCTATGCAGTCGGTTACTTTGAGAGCTGGAACCTGGAGTCGCTCCAGGGCGTGCTCGATGCCGCCGAGCAGACGCGGTCACCCGTGATTGTGGGTTTCAACGGCGAGTTTCTCAGCAGCAGCGGCCGGTTGGCCCCCGAACGATTGGCGTTATACGGGGCGTTGGGAAAGGCCGCGGCGGAATCGTCGTCCGTGCCCTGCGGTTTCATCTTCAATGAGTGCCCCGACGACTCCTGGGTGCTCGCCGCCGTCGAGTCCGGTTTCAATCTGGTGATGCCTGCGGACCCGAGTTGTTCGTACGACAATTATGTCCGGCGGGTCAAGCGGATCATCGGTCACGCCCACGCGCGGCAGGTGGCCGTCGAGGCGGAACTGGGAGAGTTGCCTTGGGGCACAGCGGAAGCCGGCGCGCATCAGGGGCAACTGACCGATCCGGATGCCGCCGCGCGATTTGTGGAAGAGACGAGTGTGGACCTGCTGGCTGTCAGCGTTGGGAACGTCCACGTGCAGATGAGCGGCGAAGCGGATTTGGACCTGGACCGGCTGGCCGCCCTCTGCTCCCGCGTGCCGGTTCCGCTCGTGCTGCACGGCGGAACGGGAATCGCCCCGCAATCGCTGCACGCCGCGATTCGGCTCGGTGTCGCCAAAGTCAACTACGGAACGTATCTGAAACAGGCTTACTTGAAGGTCATTCGCTCCGCCGTTGCGGGGGAATCGGGCGATCCTCATGACATGCTCGGCCGCGGCGGCCCGCGGGACGTTCTGGTCGCCGGCCGACTCGCGGTGCGCGACGCGGTTCTCGAACGGATCGACGCCTTAGGCTGCTGTGGGAGGGCCGGATGATGGCGGATGTAGGTTGCGCGGGTATTCTGGTCGACGACACGTTCTGCGGTCCGATGAAGCGGTTGCCGCAGGCAGGTGAGCTGCTGGCCCTGAACGAGATGCGTCTCAGGGCGGGCGGCTGTGCTGCCAACGTGGCCATTGATCTTGTGAAACAAGGGATTGGCGTGGATGTCTGCGGGTGCGTGGGTGCGGACGGATCGGGCGCAATGCTCGTCGAAAACCTGCGGGCCTTTGGCGTGGGCTGCGACGAAGTCCATCGGCTCGACTCGTTTCCGACAAGCAAGACGGTCATCCTCGTGGTCGATGGAGAGGATCGGCGATACCTGCACGTTTTCGGTGCCAACGCCGGATTTACCGTGGAGCGAATTCGCCGCGATTGGCTCCATGGTCTGAAGGTGTTCTATTTGGGCGGCCTCTTCGCGATGCCCGCTATCTGCGCGGAGGAATTGGCGGAACTACTGGCCGACTGCCGCCGCCATGGAATCGCGACTGTTGTCGACGTCGTCCTTCCTCAAGCGGGTGTTGGCATGGAATCGCTGCTGCCGCTGTTGCCGCAAATCGACTACTTCCTGCCCAACGACGACGAAGCGCGGCGTTTGACCGGCTTGTCCGACGTGGAACAGCAGATGGAAGCATTCCTGGGCCATGGCGTCGGGACGATCGTCATCACCTGCGGCAGTGGCGGAGCGAAGGCGGCTTGTGGGGCGCGGCGTTGGCAAAGCGACGCCTTCCAGGTGGAATGCGTCGATCCGTCCGGGGCCGGTGATGCCTTCGCCGCGGGAATCATCACTGGCGCCGTGCATCGTTGGGACTTTGAAAAGACACTCCGCTACGCCTCGCTCCTGGGAGCATCGGCTACCACAGCCGTCGGTGCAACCGACGGCGTGCTCACCGCGGGACAGGCTCGGCAAGTCCTCGACCAGCAACGCTTCTGAAGGGGATCTCGACGTGCGACTTGAGATGAAGATGCCCGACTTGGCAACCACCGACTCTGCGATCCGCATCGTTCGCTGGATGATCGAGCCGGGCCAAAACATCCAGCGAGGCCAGCCGCTGGTGGAAGTCGAGACCGACAAGGCCACGACAGAGGTCGAATCGATAGTCAGTGGCGCGTTGGTCGAATTGCGGGCGGCGGCCGGCGAGCAGGTCTCGGCCGGACAGGTGATCGCGGTGTTCGAGGTGGAAACGCCGACTGCCGTCCAGGTCGCTCCGCCGGCGCACTGTTCTGCCGCAGAACCCCCGCCGTCTCGCGATGCGGCACGAAGGACGTCGCCGGAGGAGCGCGCTCCAAGTCAAAGACCGGCCGGCATGTTTGCGCGGAACAGGGCGGCTGCGGCTGCCGTTGCCGCGCCGGCTGCGTCCGGGATTCAGCTGAGCGTCGCCCAGCGCGTCGCGGCCCGGCGGCTGCAGGAGAGCAAGCAGACGGTCCCGCACTTCTACCTCCAGACGAGCGTCAACGCATCCCGCATGATTGCCCGCCGCGAAGCCGCCAAACCGCTGAAGCTGGCCTGGGACGCGTTCTTCGTTCTGGCCGCGGCACGCGCGATTGAAAAGTTCGATCGGTTCCGCTGCCGCCTCGACGGCGATCGCCTGACGCCCCTCGAAACCGACGCGATCGGCGTGGCGGTCGACGAAGGCAATGAACTGTTTGTCCTTCCGGTCGCGTCGCCGAAAACGAAAAGTGTCGAGCAGATTTCCGCGGAGATCCGCCAGCACGTCGAACGGCTTCGCAGCGGCGACCCGCAGTCCCGGCGCATCCACCCGGCCCTGCTCACGATCAGCAACCTCGGCGTCTGCAACGTCGAGGCATTTGTACCGATTATCAATCCGCCGGAAGCGGCGATTTTGGGCGTGGGCCGGATCGCGCCGACGCCCGTGGCCAAAAGCGATGGCTCGATCGCAGTGGAGCCGCGCTGCACGCTCACATTGAGCGTCGATCACCGCGTCACCAGCGGCAGGTATGCAGGCGACTTTCTGGCGGCGATTGTCGAGGAATTGGAGTCATTTGCAGGTGTCGTCACTTGACTTTCCACGAGAGATTGAACCGTAAGGCCCCCGAACTCGTCACAGCCTTTGCCGACGAGGCGAAGTAGTGCATCGATAAGGACGAAGCATGACCGCATCTCACAGCGCGCCCCGCGACATTGCGTGGGCAGCCAACTCCGACGCCCCCGGCTTTCTCCTCGGCCTCTATGAACGGATGGTGATGATCCGAGAATTCGAGGACGGTGTGAAGTTCCTGTTCCTCGAGGGGATCATGCCCGGCACGATTCACCAGTGCCAGGGACAGGAGGCGACCGCCGTGGGCGTGTGCACCGCACTGCGGACGGACGACTTCATCACGTCGACCTTCCGCGGACACGGCCACGCCCTGGCCAAAGGCTTGTCCGTGCAGGAATTGCTCGACGAGTTGTTCGGCGCCTCGACCGGGTGCTGCAAAGGCAAAGGGGGCAGTATGCACGTCGGCAACATGGCCCAGGGGATGGTGCCCGGCATTGCCATCGTCGGCGGCGGGATTCCTGTGGCCGCCGGCCTCGCTCTGGCCTTCAAGATGCAACGGACCGATCGCGTGGCCGTCAGTTTCTTCGGTGACGGCGCGGTGGCCGAAGGCGCCTTTCACGAAGGCGTGAACATGGCGGCCATCTGGAACCTGCCGGTGATCTTCGTCTGCGAGAACAACCTCTACGGCGCCAGTACGCATGTCTCCCGGGTGATGCGCGACACCCACGTCGCACGCCGGGTGGGCGGCAGCTATGGCATTCGGGCCGAGCAGATCGACGGAAACGACGTCCTGGCGGTCTATGAGGCGGCCAAGACCGCCGTCGCGCAGTGTCGCGCAGGCAACGGACCGGTCTTCCTCGAGTTGCTCACTTATCGTTTGACCGGCCACTCGCGGCGCGACCCGTGCCATTATCAGCCCAAGGAGGAACGCGAGGAATGGACCGCACAGGATCCGATCCTTCGCTTCGGTGCGGCGCTCGTCAAGCGGGGCTTGATCGACGATGCCGGCCTGGAGGCCGTCAAGAGTCGTGTCCGACGTGACTTCGAGGCAGCGGTGCAAGTAGCCCAGCGCCAGCCGCTCCCCACAACGAACGATCTGACCACGGACGTGTTTGCCTGAATCGAGAGACCTATGACTACAAGAAACTTGGGTATTGCCGAGTCTCTGCGCGAGGCCATCGCCGAAGAGATGACGCGGGACGAGCGAGTATTCTGCATCGGGGAAGACATCGCCGTGCCGGGCGGATGGGGCGGCGCGTTTACCGTCACGCTGGGATTGGAGAAGAAGTTTCCCGACCGCATGATTAACACGCCCATCGCGGAACTGGGGTTCTTCGGAGTGGCCTGCGGTGCCGCGATGGCGGGCATGCGCCCCATCGCCGACGTTCAGTACGGCGACTTCCTGCTTCTGGCCGCCGACCAGATCATCAACAACATCGCCAAGATGCGGTACATGTCGGGCGGACAGATCTCCATGCCACTCGTAATGCGCGCCCCGGTGGGCGCGACCGGCCGGGGCAGCCAGCACGCGCAGAACCTGGAACGTTACTTCACCGGTGTGCCCGGCCTGAAAGTGGTCGCCGTTTCCAACGCCTACGACGCCAAAGGGATGCTCAAGGCCGCGGTGCGTGACGACAATCCGGTGATGATCTTCGAGCACAAGCTGCTGTACGGATCCAAGGGCGCCCGATTCGAACCGGGCGCGGTGGACGCGACCAGCGACATCCCGGACGGCGACTACACCGTGCCGCTCGGCAAGGCCGCCGTACGCCGCGAGGGTTCCGACGTGACGATCCTCGGCTGGCTGTTGATGCTGCACTATTCGCTGCAGGCCGCCGAACGATTGGCCGCCGAAGGCATCTCGGCCGAGGTGATCGACGTCCGCAGCCTTTCGCCGCTGGACCTGGAAACGATCGGCGCATCGGTTCGCAGAACGGGTCGCGTGGTCATCGTCGAGGAAGGTCCGAAAACTGGCGGGGTCAGCGCCGAGATCGCTGCCAGCGTGATGGAGGAGTGCGGCGAATATCTTCGTTGTCCTGTCCGCCGTGTGGCCTCCGCCGACGTCCCGGTGCCGTTCACTCCGGTGCTGGAGAACGCCTATCGTCCCGACGTGCCAAGGATTGTCGAAGCTGCACGAGAGGTAATGCAGTTTTAGTCAATCAGGTTCCATCACCCGCGGGAGAGGATGCCATTCCTGCCGAACGTTCCCTTTCCAACTGGATGTGAGTGAGGGCTGCGTAAACAAGGAATGAAGATGTCCACGAATAACCAACACAACATGCCCTCACTCCCGCCCCTTTCCACAGAGGGCGGGCGGAGTACAGCGAACCGCCAAACGGTCATCTTCGGAGCGTTTGTCGCCGCACTCGGCGGTTTGCTCTTTGGATTTGATACGGCGGTCATCTCCGGCACCACCGAAGCCCTTCAAAAAGTCTTCGATCTCGATTCGTTCGGGCTGGGATTCACAGTGGCCATTGCGTTGATCGGCACCATTGCCGGATCCTTAATTGTTGGGAAGCCGGCGGACGTTTTCGGTCGCAAGACGGTCCTGTTTGTTCTTGCAATAGGCTTTCTCGTTTCGTCGCTCGGTTGCGGATTGGCCCGCACTTGGCTGGAATTCCTGGGCTCGCGTTTCTTGGGCGGTCTGGCCATTGGGGGAGCGTCGGTCGTAGCGCCTATGTACATTGCCGAAATTTCACCGCCGCATCTGCGCGGCCGGTTGGTCATGGTCAACCAACTGAATATCGTCGTGGGTATTCTGCTGTCCTACGTATCGAACTATCTGGTGGCGTCGTTGTTTGATTTCGAAGTGGCCTGGCGCTGGATGCTCGGTCTGCTGGCGGTCCCCTCGGCGGCCTTCTTTTTGTTGATCTTCAAGATCCCCGAGAGCCCTCGAAATCTCATTCGGCGTGGCAGGTCAGCCGAGGCGAGAAAAGTCCTGGAAAAGCTCGGCGAACAGGATGTCGACGGCAAGTTAGCCGACATCGAAGCGTCGCTGGTGGATCAGCCAGCCCATCGGCAGGAGCGTCTCTTGCAGGCTGCTTATCGCCGACCGGTGTTTCTGACCTGTGCACTGGCGGTGTTTAACCAACTGACGGGCATCAATGCCATCCTGTACTACGCGCCGAAGATTTTCGGCATGGCCGGGGCTTCGCACGACTCGTCACTGCTGCAATCCATCTCCATCGGCGGCACGTTGTTGCTCTTCACGATCGTAGCGATGTTCGTTATCGATCGTTTCGGGCGTCGTGTGCTCTTGCTGGTTGGCTCGGTGGGAATGACCGTCTGCCTGGCAACAG
>CAIPEB010000763.1 GCA_903863885.1 uncultured Planctomycetaceae bacterium
AACAGATCCGATCCGCCGTTGCGTCAATCACGGATTGATAGTATTCCAGCGGCCAGCCCTTAATCGTGTAGTCCTTTTTGATTCCCGCGTTTACCAGCCAGATCGGCCGCCCGGATGCGAGTGAATCAAGGTCCGGCGCACTGGGCCAGAGTTGAGACAGCGGCCGCGCGGCCTCCTCCGGCGACAAGTACAAATGCGGCCGATTCGTTTTCAAGCTGAGCGGCCTGCCGAGTTGCTGTCCCAAGTATTCGGTGTAGCCGGCCAGAAACGGAATTGACTCTTGCCCGCAACGGCCGATGCTCGGATAGTGCATCTCGATTGTCAGAGCCACGGCGTCCGATGGCTTCACCGGCGATAGCCACGGATTATGATACCAGATTGCGCCGTGGCCCGTCTGGACAGCCGTGGCATATTCATCGGGGTAGGTGCGGTGAAGCGATTCCAGGGCCGCCGTGAGCGTCAGCAAGTCGCCTGGACAGAGACGGCATGATAGCACCAGCTTTTGCCGACTGGCGGCAGGCTTCGATTCCGGCGTCTGGATTTGCACGACCTGCGGCGGTTTGATTGCCGCCCGTTCGGCCAGGTTGATTGCCTCGCTGAGCAGCGATCCGTAAACGTCCGTCAGGTCGAGCCGCCACGCAAGCCCGGTTGCCAGTGCCCTGACGGCTGCTTTGGCAACGTCGCCCCAGCCGTACTTGCCGGCGTTGTCCTTGAGTTGCTTGACGAGTTCCGCTTTCTCTTTCCGGCAGCCTTGCGGCCCCAAGGAATTCATACGCTCAGCCGTGCCGACGCAAGAGCAACTTGACGAGTGCTTGACTCCCAGGCTGGATAGCAACCGCCAGAGTTGCGAGCCCACGCCATTGCCGGCTTCGATTGTCTTGAGTCTTGCTCCGTTGTCCGCTGGCGGGGACTTGCGGATGTACCCCTGTTGCTTGTCGATGATCGCCCGCGCGATGTCCGGCCGCGTCTTGATCGTAGCCGACACGGCAAGCGAAACAGTTACCTCGTTTACCGCCTGCCGCGGTTCGGCTTTCTCGCTGCAGAACGTGCAGGCAGATTCATTTGCCTTTGCCGGCTGGCCAGCGGCTAGTTCCGTTGCGACAAGACATATCCCATCAACAAGATGTTTGCACCCCGACATTTTGCCCCTCACTCACAGATCAATAGCACGTCATTGCGTAGAGTTCTCCCAGGTAATACGGGCCTCGCGGCGGCGTATCGCAATCGCACTCAGGATAGCAGCCAACGTTATTGCCGATCCGCACCCACGCACCTTCAGCGAACGTTCCCTGCCATTGCCATGTACACGTTCCGCCGCATGCAACCGGAGACGATCCGCTTGATCCGCTGCTATCGCTACTGCCCGATGAATCGCTGGAAGACGATCCGCCGCACAGCGTGAACGTCGTCTGTCCAGCGAACGTTGGCGTTGACGTAGGCTCGGCGCAATCGCAATCGATCGCTGCCGGGCAATCCACGATTTTTGACCACGCCAAGGCCATCTTACGTCCCCGTGCAACTGAAAATCAGGAGATATCCGAGCCCGTAGCTAGACGGGTCTGGAAGATTCGTTGGGCAGGTGCATCCGTCGGTTTTTGCACACCCAGAAACCTGCTGCCAATACGGTGCACCACTCACGCGAATGTATGCGCATCGACCGCACGCGCAGGTGCAATCTACGTCAATGGTCTGCCCCTCATAACTCGGTGAAATCGCCGGATATGGACATTTGCAACTTGGTACACCGCACGCACTATCAAGACTCCAGACAAATCCGGGATTGTCCGGCTCGTAGGGATTCGCGTCGCTGTACTTAACTGCGATCCAGTAACAGTAATCAGCGGCGCACTCGGACGAAACGCACTCTGTTGGCGAGCTACTGCTTGACGAGTCTGACGACTCAACCTCTACCGCTTCCCACAGGCAGACGCCAGCACACGACGGAGAACTCGATTCACTGCTGCTGCTCGAATCGGACGATGACGACGGTGGCTCGCTACTGCTGGAATCGCTGGACGAATCGCTGGACGAATCCGAGCTTGAGCTACCGCACTCGCAGCACCCGGCTTGGTGGTCGAAAACCCATTCGCCGCGGTCGAACTGCGGACAGGTGTGGTTGAAATCGATCGTAATCCCGCGGACGTACTGATTCAGCTTGCCGTCTTCGCATCGCAGGTCTGTCTCAAAGAAGTAGATCGGCGGACATGGGCTTTCCTCCGTGTCGCATGCCGAAATCGGCTCCATCCACCAGCGGACTCCCTTGCGCGTATGAACAGGCCACACTTTGACGGGCGTGCCTTCCGTGACGTAAGACCGCTCCTCGCAACAGATCGTTTGTGCGAGGTGCGCGACGACGTACAGGTCGCTTTGGACAGTCCTGACGACTTGGCAGCCAGGCTCCTCCGTGAACTGCCATTCTTCTATCCGCACAACGTAGGCGTCCGCGCCGTCTGTCTGGCTTGGGTACTCAGGCCAATCCGTGCTGGTTGTCGTGCGCCCAAAGCCGTGCCCGCGGGTCGTATAGCTTGGATACTGGCGGTCAACTCTCGGCTGTCCGTGCGGGACCGCTCCGACGGCGCGGACTGTCTCGGCAATCTTTCGCGTAGCCGCTTCGTCGAAGGTGTAGAGTTGCTTTGCCATGCTACCGGCTTGAAGACGAATCGGTGTCGATCAAATCCCAAAGAATCGGCCAGTCGTTAAAGTTCGTGTAGGTGTACTCGCTCGCTTCCCACGTTCCATACACCGGAGTCTTGGCTGCATTTTTGTCGGCGGCCTCATGAAGCGGTTGCCCGTTGCCATCCAACATCGCCGGCTCACTGATCGGCGCACCGGTCGTCTGGTCAATCAGTCGGCGTTGCGGGCACGATCCATCGGTCATGGCTCGCGTTCCGCTGCCCGTAATCGTCCCGCCTTTGCCGTCCGGGTCGCCTTCCATCATGCGAGCCGAGAATCCGCGGTCTAGGATTTCAAGCCAGTAGTTCTGAGGGTCCACGTCGATAAACATTTGCACCTGCACGTACCAGCCGATCACTGGATGCTTGACGGGCATCGCCGAAATATCTCGCGTCTTTCCCTGGTACGCTGGAATCGTCTTTTTCACGCCGCGGTAGTTGACGATCACGTCGTAGGTGTTGACCGCGTTTGGCTTCACGGTGTCGAAGTCGATCGCAGCCAGATTCTTTTTGATGCGGATCACGAATCGGTGCGAGTCGATTTCGGGCGGCGGATCATAGACGCACAACGCCGAATTGACAATCGGCCGCGGGTTGCCGTCGTCCACCAGTGTCTCAGCCACGCCGTTGTAGCCGCTGACGTACCTTGCTTTCTCGCATGGCTTGGTGTAATGAACTGTCGATACCTCGATTTCGGCCGCGAAGTCCGTTGGGTCGCCGCTCGTGCTGCCGTCCGGCTTCTCTCCGTCGCCGGCGCCGGCCGGCTCTGTGTACGTCAGCACCGCCAGCCATACCCACGGGTCTGCGGAGCCCTGGACTCGCGACACGCTCACGTCCGAGAGTTCCGCACGGTCGTTGCTGTCCACAGTCCCGCCTGGCGAACTGCTGGACGAAATCGTCTCGCTTCCGAGGCGGTACTTATCTTCCCATTGGGCGATGTTGAGCGAGACGTAATCCAGTGCAGCATCCGGCCCGTCGTCTCCCGAGGACGCGAACAGTCGCCACGTCACCTTGAACGTGTAGTTGCCGTTGTACTGGCCGGTCGGGCTTGTCGCGGCGATTTCGTGTCCGGCAAAACTCACAGCGTCACCTCCGCAAGCGAGACGGATTCCTTAGCCTCGATACGCCCCAGGATGGCATTCGCTTCCGCCTGCAGCTTGACTTGCTCTGCTTGCCGCGCCGCCATGTCACGGCACTCGTCGGCCAGTTCCTTCAAGGGGTCGCGCTTGAACGGCGTGGCGTCATGAATGTTGAACGGGTCGGCCTTGGATTGGAACATGGCGAAGCCGTCGTGATGTTTCGCGGT
>CAIPEB010000764.1 GCA_903863885.1 uncultured Planctomycetaceae bacterium
GGAAGACCATGACCGTTGAATCGTCCAAGACGCTGACTCGCGACGAACTGACGCTGAACAATCTGTGCCCGTTCGGCTTGGAGCCCCTGGTGGACGAACTCGCAACGGTCCTGCGTTCGTCTACCACCTGGCTTCCAGACCGCAGCTGACGCCGTGCAGGAATAGTCCGCCGTTGCTGCTGATCTGGTTGCCGGCGGGGAGTTCGCCGCTGAAATCGAGTTGATCCGGAGCCAAGGCGACCCCCGTGATCCACATCAGATTGTATCCGGCGCGGAGATTCCACACGTCGTTCAAACGGTAGATACCGGTCAGGTTCAACTCGCCCAGAAAGGCCACGCCGTCGTCGGAGGCGCTGGTGAGCGGCCGGACCAGGAATCCGTCCGGGTAGTCGGTGACGTACTGTTCCTGTTGAGTATCGCTGGCGAACAATCCCGCCTTGCCGGTCGCTTCCCAGCCCAGCTTCCGCCCCCAACGTCGAAATCGAGCGCCCGCCTGAGCTCCATATAGGTTGTTCGAGGTGCCGATATCGTACATGCTGCTCTCAATCCCCGTACCTCCACCCCCCGTCGTCTGCTCGCGTTCGCCATAGATCCTGAGGTCTTCCGTCAGGTTGAGATAGCGAAACCCCACCAACCACTCGAAAGTCTGGCAGGGTGACCCAAGGTCAATGCCCTTGTCCTTGGAATCCACCTCGCCCAGCCCCTTTCCGCATGGCTCACAGCAGCCATTGCAGTGCACGAGGTTCAATTCGCCGCTATGCACCGCGGACGAGTAACTTGTCCACACCCGGTCGAAATCCGAAGGAACGTTTACCGTTCCCAAGCCGCCCGGAAACGTATAGATTGCAGCATCATTGGGCGCTTCGGTGTAGGCCGACGTGTCGGCATCCCAGAAGCCCAGATAGCCGCCTTCGAGCGCCCAGCCGTCGTGCAAGCGATGGCCCAGCACCGCACGCACGGCCGGATCGAAGCCGAAGTCCAAGTCCGGAGTGGAGAGCACGGGCGTCCCTTCGTTGGGCGGCGCGACGGAACCATCGGGACGCCGCAGATTCACGAGGATCGGCTGTTCATCGCTGCAGTTGGTCCGCTGCAGGAACAGGAATTCGGCGTAACCATAGGCTGTTGGGCAGGGAGAGCAGCAAGCGGTCTTCCCGTCGCTTTTGCCCTCGCCTTGGTAGGGTGTATAGCCTTCCCAGAGCTCTGAACCGACTTGGCCGGGATCCGGTTCCGGTGGCGCAAAGAGTTCCTGCGCCGCTGATGATGAAACGAGGAACGCGGTGAATCCCACGCAGAAGACGCCTGCCATGACATTGATCTTCATCGCTACAAACTCCCTTTCGAGACTATCCAATATCCCACACAACCGCTTGCGAGATCCGTCCCGAACGGTGCGTTCGTATCCATCGTAAACGAGCCGATTCGCCGAGAGCTGCCCCCCGCCTTCGTTGAATGCCCCTCCGTGCCAACAGCGATGGCGCGGGCGACGTTACCGCCGCAGCCTGGCTTCGCAAGTCCGCTCGCTCGTTCTAGGCATCGGCCAGTTTGCGGATGACAACACAGTGAATTGACTGGGTGCCACACGACCGAACTAATGCGTGTATGGCGCAAGCGGCAATCGACCGATACAGGCGGCGATTCGCTCAAATGCGTCCTTCCAGGGCTAATCGCCAGAATTCGTATCATCGCCCTGCTGAATCTGCCGAGCGCACCCGGCAGCGGACACTCTACGCGATTGGCACCGCCGACAATCCATGCCGCGGAAAGCGGGAGAAACCTGCCCCACAATCTGTCAAAGCAGGAGCTGCCCCTGTATACTAGTGCATGGTGGGATTCGGCGATCCACGCCAGTCTCCACCAACGCGGGAAACGCGGTGTCCCGTTTCGTGGCTCGAGGTGACTTGATGTCGACATCCCGACAACTTAGGAAAAACCGCACGCAGCCACGTGCGGCGCGTGTCGTTCGAACCTGCGGATACCGGTGGTTGACGCTGGAGTCGCTGGAAGATCGACGGCTGCTGGCCTTCACCGTGCGTCCGGACTTGGCGGTCATTCAAGGCACGCTCTACTACAACCTGCTGCCGGACAACGTCGAAGTTCCCATCGCGAACCAACCGGTGGAGCTGTACAAGGACAGCGGGCTCAGCGGGGGCGGCGCGATCCCGAACGGATTCGATCCCACCGATGCGCTGCAGGATACGCAATGGACCGACGTGAACGGACTGTACCGGTTCAACTCGTTGGGTGTGGGGATCTACTTCGTCCGTTCGCCGGAAGAGCCTAGCGGCCTGCTCACCCCGAAGCCGGACCGCATCGTCCGCACCGTGGTTGTCACGCCCGAGGACGCCAACGGCGAGGAAGGGGTGGAAATCGACCATTTCGACGATCAACAATCGCTGACGGCGCAATTGGGACAGAACCCGCCCATCGACAAGGTCGACAGTGCCGTCGAGGCACCGGGGGCTATAGGCGGATATCGTAAGATAGTCGTCGAGGCCGAGTCCGGTGCTGGCAAAGTCAACGTGGAGGTCGACGAGGGTGACGACAGCATGTTCAGTTACTCGGAGAACGCGAGTACGACCGGCTACGCCACGGCAACATGGGATGGCACCAATTCCGAGCCCCTGATCGTCGTGCCCGATGGCCTGGGGGGGATCGATTTCACGGGCGGTGGTGTTCAGGATGCGATTCTCCTGTACATTCAGTCCAGCCAGACTCTAGCAACGCAGACCCTAACCGTATATAGCGATGCCACCCACGCTTCGCGAGCTAAGGTTACGATCCCGCGGCGCACGGCGAACACGGAACAAATCGTCTGGTTCAGCGAATTCACGGAGCCCGTGGCCGGTTATCCGTATCCGGCCGATTTCGCGAATGTCGGCGCTTTCACCTTCGACATCCGCAAGGATCCAGA
>CAIPEB010000765.1 GCA_903863885.1 uncultured Planctomycetaceae bacterium
CGGCCGCTCGCCCTCCAGCGCCTCGGCCGCTTCCAGTCGGATGCTCGTCGTATCGACGATGCGAATATGCGACGGCACCTTGTCAGATGCCCTCGTCCGGAACCTCTGCTTCGTCATTCGGTTGTTCCTGAGGTGAGGCGGGAGCAACGTCCGCCATGGTCAGACCCAACTCCGCCATGAGTTGGAGTTCTTTAGCCCGCTGCCGCAGTTCCGACTCCCAGTCGCGCCCCTGCTTGGCGTATTCGTTGGCCAGCGTAGTGGTATGGTTCGTCAGACGCGTCGCCTGCGAGCTGGCCTCTTTGAGAGGGTCGACGTGCTCCCCGTTACGCAAAACGGGAAGTGCGTCTCGATCTCCGCACGTTCCAGAGCGCGGTATCGATTGTTGATGGGCTTCCAGTACAACGTCACGGACTTGAAGACCCGGCTGAAAGCGGCTTTGGCCAGCGCGGCGCAGTCGGAAGTGAGGTGCTGTTCGAGATGATTGAGTTCGGCCAGCACGTCGTCGGCGTCCAGTTTCGGCGATTGGATGTCGCGGGTTCGCTCGGCTTCGATCGCGATCTGCGTTGCGTCCCGCTCCTGCCGCCACCCCGCAAGAATCTGTTGCAGATCGGGGACGTCGGCCGGTTCGACCAGCAGCAGGTTCTGCTTGCCCCTGGCAATTTGCCGATCGAGGTCCGCCAGTCGCGTCTCCAGTTCCTTCACGCGGTTCGGACGCTCGCGATCGCGTTGGCGACCTACCTTCTCGATCGCCTTGCGAAGCGCCGTTTGGCCCGCAGGCGAAAGCCAGACTTCCCGAAAGTGCTCCATTACCGCCGCCTCGATCACTTCAGTGCGCACGGCGTAGTTGTTGCAAGTGCCCGAAACTCGCGCCCGCTGGCACTTGTAGTAGCTGAAGCGGCGTCCCGTTCTGCCGCCTCCTTGTCCCGCCCCCACCATGATCGATCCGCAATGCCCGCACCGCAGGATGCCCGACAACAGGTACTTGCGGAACGGCCCCCCGTGTACCCTCGACCTCGCAGCGACCTTCGCCTGTACCGCGTCGAACATTGCTTGGTCTACGAGCGCCGGATGGTTGTTCGGAACCAGAATCGGAGCACGCAGGTTGTCCCCCGTTATATTGCGTGCGGAGACCAGTTCGCCATCGCCGCCCACGTGGTGATATAGGCCCGCGCGTCGACGTCCCCACGCCAGCATCCCGGTGTAGACGGGGTTTTGCAGGATGTTCTTGATGTGCGTGTAATCCCACACGCCGCCATTCGGTGCCGGCACACCTCGTTTGTTCAGTTCGACGGCCAGCGACCTCGCACTGCGATCTGTTTCGACGAACGTCTTGAACAGCCATCGAGCCGTCTTGACCTCCTGTGCGTCCACCGACGGAGCCAACTTTGCCGTCCAATCCCTCGGCTTGCGGAACTTCTCACGCCGGCGGATGCGGCACATCTCCTTGCCGGCGGCGTTGAAGTAGACGCGGTCGTACCCGTACGGTGCCGGCATGCCGAGAAGGTGCCCCTTCTTGGCGAAGCGGATCATGCCGCGAAGCGAGTTGCGAGAGAGGTCGATCAGGTAGTGGTGCTTCCCCTCCTGCGTGATCTGGTAGATCATGCGACCGGCGAAGTCGTCCCAGTTGATGCGGCCTTGGGATACGGTCACCAATTCGACGCCAGCCCGCCGCAGCGGCGAAATCCACTCTCCGGCCTCGATCGAATCGAACCTCCCAAACCGGTCCTGATCCCAGCAGAGGATGGCGCGAAAGTCGCCGACGTCCTCGGCGTCGCGGATCATCTGACAAAACTGCTTTCGCTTGTGCGTCTCCGCGCCGCTGATCGCGTGGTCTTCGTACCAGCGCACGATGTGGTAGCCCAGCCCGTCGGCCATCTTCAAGATCTCGAATCGCTGCTGCTCCGGGCTGTCCTCCTGCTTGTCGGTACTCATGCGGATGTAGCCGACGGCTGGTGTCTTTCCGTTCTTACTCATGGTTTCTCCTTTGGTATCTGGGTTCTTTTGGCGTGGCGACCACCGCCCGCCACGACACACTTACCTCGCGGGCGTCGCAGTCATCCAGCAGGCGTCGCCGACGTTGCGACGTGTGGCCCGCACGGGCGTCGCGGGGCAAGTCGGACGAAAACCGTCCCACCGTAGAAAGAGGCCGCGTCGTGCGGCCTCGTGGGCGACGTGGCGGGGTTCCTGGGGACCGCGTCTACTTCCTCGTCGCCAGGGCGAATTGGCCTCGCTCGACCTTGACGAACCGGGCGTCTTTCCCCTTGGCGTTGATCTCCCGTAGGATCGAGGCGTAGAGCGTCGCTTCCGGCGTCTTGCCGCCCGGGCTCGTCCACAGTCCCTGTTGGCTCATCGCCTCGACCATCGCCTTGCAGTTCATCGGCTCGCCCGCCTTGGCCAGGACGGCGACCGCCGCCG
>CAIPEB010000766.1 GCA_903863885.1 uncultured Planctomycetaceae bacterium
AGAGAAATCTGTACCGCTGGAGGTACCGCCCGTCGCTTTGACCGGCTGGGGCTGCCCAAGGACGTTGCCCCTGAACGACGGAAATTGGTGGCAGGTGCTGCCGATTGGAGGGAGCGATTTGATGGAATGAAGAGAGGTCTCACGCCAAGGCGCAAAGGCGCCAAGGAAGACGGATCAGACCTGAGCGGACTGCCCTGCGGTTGTTCTTTCCCTTTGCGTCTTTGCGCCTTTGCGAGAGAAATCTGAATCGCTGGAGGTATTGCATGTCGCTGCAGCTGGCAGGGGTTGCCTAATGACGTCGCTGCTGAGCGGCGGAGATTGGTGGCAGGTGCTGCCGCTTGGAGGGAGCGATTTGAAGGACTGAAGAGAGGTCTCACGCCAAGGCGCAGAGGCGCCAAGGAAGACGGATCAGGCTTGAGCGGACTGCCCTCCGGCCGTTCTTTCTCTTTGCGTCTTTGCGCGAGGAATCGGTATCGCTGGAGGTACGGTTCGTCACCGGCTCACAGGCGATCAAGAGGCGTTGCCGCGTTCCTCGGCGATCAGTGTTGCGGCGCCCTGGGCAAGCAGCGAATCGGCAACCTGCTGCCCCAGTTGAACGGCGTCGGCAGGCGACCCGGAGGCGGAAGCTGCAACGCGATGCTTGCCGCTGGACGAAAGTACGACTCCGTCGAGATAGAGTTGACCGTCGAGCACGCGGCCCCAAGCGCCGACCGGAGCCAGGCAGCCCGCGCGTAACTGGGCGAGCATGGCGCGTTCGGCGAGAATGGACGCATGCGTATCCGCATCGTCGAGCGGTGCGAGTTGACTGCGAGTCGCTGAATCGTCGCTGCGACTTTCAATACCCAGCGCACCCTGGCCGATCGCCGGAAGCATCACCTCGCGCGGCAGGATTTGGGTAATGCGTAGCTCCCAGCCAAGTCGCTTCAGGCCGGCTTCCGCCAGCACGATCGCATCGTATTGACCTTCGTCGAGCTTCCGCAACCGCGTGTCAAGATTGCCGCGGATATCGGATACCTGCAGATCGGGCCTGGCATAAAGCAGTTGGGACTTGCGTCGGCGGCTGCCGGTCCCGAGCCTGGCCTGGTCGGGAAGCGTTTCGAGGCTCGTGGCTTCGCGCGCGACAAGCACGTCGTGATTGCTTTCCCGCGGCGGCACAGCGGCCACAGACAACCCCTCGACGGGATCGGTCGGCAGGTCCTTCAGGCTGTGCACGGCCAGATCGATTCGATCGTCCAGCAACGCCCGCTGCAGTTCTTTGGTGAACAGCCCCTGCCCGCCGATTGTCTGCAGCGGCTGGGATGCCACATCGCCGGTCGTCTGAATTCGAATGAGTTCCACGTCCGAACCCTGCTCACGCAGACGCGCCGCGACCCATTCCGCCTGCCACAGCGCCAAGGCGCTTCCTCGCGTTCCCAATCGCAGAGCCACCGTTGTTGAACTCCCGTGTTTTCTGAAATCCCGAGAGGTGGAGAACGTTCTTTCCGCGGGTTGAACCCCGCGTCTACCTTCGCGCTAATCCCTTACTGCGTTACGTCCGACAACTTCCATCGGGTGGCACGGGTGGCTTGTCCACCCGTGTTCGAGCGTGACCGGTTTCCACCCATGCATCGTTCATATTACGCACGTCTTGCGAGCAATTCCCGAGCGTGTTAGATCGCACATTCCCTTCAGAAACAATACACGATCGCTTACCGTCCGTCGGCGACAGACGGGTGGACCAGTCACCCGTGCCATCCAGTTTGAATCCGCTGAAGAGCGTTACGAAGGAGCAAAACGCAAGGGTGTGTCAACCCGCGAATCAAGTCGCCGCCATCTCTGCGCGCTCTCTTTCCCTTCACCTTGCCATTTGAGTGCAGGATTATAACCGCTCGCGCGAAAGACGGGCAACTCAGCACCTCATTGGCTGGCGGTCCTACCGATTCTTCCCGGCGATCAGCATCGCAACTTCTCGCGCAGATTCCAGCGACCAACGGGAGCGGGTTTTCGTGCCGGTGCGTCAGCACCTCATTGGCTGGCGGTCCTACCGATTCTTCCCGGCGATCAGCATCGCAATGTCTCGCACAGATTCCAGCGACCAACGGGAGCGGGCTTTCGTGCCGGTGCGTCAGCACCTCATTGGCCGGCGGTCCTACCGCCCCCGGTGCCGCGGGCCAGAACGGCGAGCGATACACGGGCTGCGCCACCGCGGCGCAGTTCGCGGGCGATCTCGTTGGCGGTCGCTCCGGTGGTCATCACGTCGTCCACCAGCAGTACGTGGGCCGCCGCCAGTCCGGCTCGGCTTCCAGCTTCGTAGGCTCGCCGCACGTTGCGCCGCCGCTGCGTTGGTGCCAGCGTGCCTTGCTTGCGGGTGCGCCGGCGGCAGCGGATGAGTCGCGGCTCGACGGGAATCTGCAGAGAGCGGGACAGCGACTCAGCCAGCAGTTCGGGGCCGTTCACTCCTCGGATTAAACGGCGAGTCCAATGCATCGGCACGGGCACGATGACATCCGGCGACGGATGGTCCGGCCGCAGCAGCAAGAGTTCGGCGAGCAACCGGCCCAGCGCCAGCGTCAGTGCCTCCTCGCCCAGCCGCTTTACGCGCAGCACCGCGTCGCGCATGAGTCCGCGGTATTGGCCGACCGCGGTGGTGCGTTCGAATCGATAATTGGCTTGCCGGCACGCTGGGCAGGCGGCCGGTTCATTGGCAGCGCCACACGGCAGCGGTCTGGCACAGCGGGGGCAGGGCGCGCGATCCCAGGCTGCGATCGTCTGCCGGCAGTCGTTGCACAGCGCTTCATCGGAGTGCGAATCGACCAGCGGCACACTGCAGAGGCTGCACACGCGAGGAAAGAGCAGATCCACCAGCGGTGCCAGCATGCGCCCGGTTGCGACGCGGAATTTGCGGCTCAGATTCTTTCGATTCGGCACCGGCCCGCGAGAGGGCGAATCGGTCCTGGATCCGTCCGGCATACATCGCCCTTGCTTCGGCCACTCCCACGCTGCGGCGGATACACGCTTGTCGAAAGGGCACGGCATCCCAACCCATCGCCGGAATTCGTGAGATTCGCGGCAAAACCCGAGTCAAGAACCGCCTTGACTTAGTTTAACAAACTATCCTATCGTACCGCCTTTGCCCATGGGGACCGCGCTGCGAGCCTTCTCTAACTATGGCCGCCATGTTTCGTCCGAGTCAACGTGCTAGCTGGTCGGAGGGACAACCCATCAGCATGCTGATGTCACGCGCCCTGGCCAATCCCGAGTTGATATCGCTGGCCGCCGGGTTTGTGGACCAGTCAACGCTGCCAGTGGCCGAGACGCATTCTGCGCTACAGTCGTTGTTCGCCGACGTCGAAGCGGCGTGCGCTGCGCTGCAGTACGGCACGACGCCCGGATATCCTCCGCTGCGCGAAATGTTGCTGCAGTTGACGCTTGGTTCGCCATCCGCATCGGACGTTCGCCGGCAGTTTGACGTCGAGCATGTGGTGGTCACGGCGGGCAGCAACCAGTTGTTGCACCTGGTGTTGGAGAGCATTGCGAACCCGGGCGACATTGTGCTGTGCGCCGCGCCGACTTATCTGGTGGTGTTGGGTACGATTGCCAATCTCGGCGCGCGTTCGGTGGGTGTGGCCATCGATGAGCAGGGGATGATTCCCGAAGCTCTTGAAGAATCGTTGCGGGCGATCGAGCGTGCGGGTGAACTCGCTCGCGTGCGGGCGATTTACCTTATTCCATATTTCGATAATCCGTGCGGCGTGACGATGCCGTTGGATCGCGCGGCCCGCATTGTCGAGATCGCGAGGGCGTGGTCGCGCCACCATCAAATTTACGTGCTGGCCGACGAGGCCTACCGCGAACTGCGGTACTCGGGGGACGACATTCCGTCCGTGTTGACGCTGGATGCCGGACGCGACACCGTCATTGCGGCGGGCACGTTTTCCAAGTCGTTTTCCCCGGGGATTCGCGTGGGATGGGGCGTGCTTCCCGACGAACTGATTGCGCCGGTCTGCAGCCAGAAGGGAAACATCGATTTCGGATCGCCCAATTTCAGCCAGCATCTGATGTGGCGCGTGCTGGACAGCGGCCAGTTCTCTTCGCACGTGCTCGCGATTCGCGCGGGTTATCGTTTGAAGCTCGAGGCCATGCGTGCGGCGGCCGACGTGCATTTGAAGTCGATCGACGGAGTTCGCTGGCAGGTCCCGCGCGGCGGCTTGTATCTCTGGGTCGAACTGCCCGAGGGGATCGACGCGGGGCCGAACGGTAAGCTCTTTGACGCGGCGATTGCGGAGGGCGTGCTGTACGTTCCCGGGCAGTACTGTTTTCCGGGTGAAGGCGAGCCGGTGCGGTGCAGCACGATGCGTCTGAGTTTCGGCGTCCAGAGTTCGGACCGGATCGGCCAGGGCATCGAAGCTCTGGGGCGGGCGGTGAGGCGAGTCCTGGGATAAGGTCGAGTTGCTTATGGGAATATTCGATCGCTATCTCCTGCGGATCTTCCTCCGGGTGCTGTTGGTTTGCTTCGTCAGCATCACGGGCCTCTACATCGTCATCGATGCCTTCAACAATCTCGACGAGTTCTTGAACTACGGCCGGCAGGAGGGGAGTCTGGCGTCCGTGCTGGTGGAATACTACTCAGCCCGGATTCCATGGTTTTTCGACCGCACGGGCGGGTTGCTCACGCTGATCGCGGCGATGTTCGCGGTGACATGGCTGCAGCGCACGCAGGAACTGACCGCGTTGCAGGCGGCCGGCGTATCGAAATCACGCGTAATTCGAGTGCTGGTGGGCGGCGCGATATGCGTGAGCCTGCTGGGGGTCGTGAATCGCGAACTGGTGATTCCATCGCTGCGGGAAAAACTCACTCGCAACGCCCAGGATTGGCGCGGCGAGAACGGCAACCGGCTCGATCCGGCGCGAGACAATCAGAACGAGATGCTGATTTACGGGCGCTCCACGTTCGCCAACGAGCGCCGCATTGACGGGCCGAGTTTTCTGTTCGACCGCGCCTTGCCCGGCTTTGGCCAGCGGCTGGTGGCCAGCAACGCCTATTACCGCGATCCGGAAGGGGACCGCCCGGGCGGTTATCTTCTGGTCGGCGTCCAGGAGCCGGAGAATGCGGCCAAGATCCGTTCGTGCGTTGTTCAGGGGCGGCCGGTCGTGCTCAGCCCGTGCGATACGAAATGGCTGAAGCCGAGCGAGTGTTTCGTGCCGAGCAACATGGACTTCAATCAACTGGCCGGGGGCAGTGCCTGGCGGCGCATGTCCTCGGTGCCTGAGTTGATTGCCGGTCTGCGCAACCCGAGTCTCGACTTCGGACTGGACGCCCGAGTGGCCATCCACTCCCGTCTTCTGCAGCCGATGCTGGACATGACGCTGTTCTTTCTGGGGCTGCCGCTCGTCCTGTCGCGAGACAACCGCAATATCTTCCTCGCCGCGGGCATGTGCCTGCTGGTCGTGATGCTGTTCATGTCGGTGACTGCTGCATGTCAGATGCTCGGCGATCGCGGATACCTGCTCAGTCCCTCGCTCGCGGCCTGGCTGCCGCTCTTGATCTTCGTCCCCACCGCCACCGCCGTCTCGTTTCCGATCTACGAGTGACTGCCGGCGAGCACGTCTTCATCTGCGGCGGGTAGTCGGGGATTTGCCTGATCCTGGTCTCTGGACTCCCCTGACTGGCTCGAGTCTGCGAGCCCACCAACGCATCGAACAGTCCGGCCCCCTCACCCCGACCCCTCTCCCCCAGCAAGCT
>CAIPEB010000767.1 GCA_903863885.1 uncultured Planctomycetaceae bacterium
AGTGGCTTGGGCAAGGCTTGACCTCCATGATTGACAAACGTGTAACCTCAACCATGGAAATCCTTCGGTGCTAGCCTTCACTTAGGCAACTCCCGCCAGAATAATCACACTGTGTCGCGAGATGCGTTTGCCCTGGCCTCGCTGATGCCGGTCCCACGTCGTCGATACAACGGCCCAAAAGCACAGAACGTCAAGGGAGCCACGCCGCTCGACGACCTCCCTTCTGAACCGGAAGGAACTAGCCAACAATCGCAGTTGCCGGTCAAGTTCGCGGACCACGGCATCGCTCTTCAGGCCGGTGACTTCGCGACACGGCAACAAGTGAGCGGCGTTCTCGGCACACTGCTTGACTAGTGCAAGGCAAACGACGCTGGTGCAGCGCTGATCCCCTGGTTCTGCGATGCACTCCCCTCCCGGAAGAGCCGCCAGGACTACCACCGAGACTTACGGGAATTCTTTGGGCACATGGCCGATATCGGCGCGCACCCCTACGACGTGACGGGCGATCACGTGCGGCTGTATAAGGAGGCAATGGTTCAGGTTGGGAAGCGTCCGGCTTCCGTCGCTCGCGCGCTTTCGGTCGTGCGCGGGACCTACGAGCAGTTTGGGAAGAAGGGCCTCGTCCCCTGGAATCAGGTCGGCGACATCCAAGCCGTCACGGCTCCCCACGTCGAGAAGAACACGACGCCGATGATCGGTGAAGAGGACGCCTGCCGGATGCTCCATGCGCCCAACACAGAGACGGTCATCGGCTGCCGCGACCATGCGTTGCTCTTCACGTACTTCAAGACAGCCTGCCGGTCATCAGCCATCGCGAACGCGAAAGTCTCGGATCTCGAACGAAATGACACGGAGTGGTTCCTCCGCGTGGTCGAGAAGGGCCGCAAAGAACGAAGATTACCGCTTCTGGAAGCGGCTCCGTCAGTGCTTCGATGGCTCGATATGCACGTAGCAGCAGGTGACGCTCCCCTCTTCCCCGCCTTGGCACCGGATAAGCGGAGACCGAGCAACCGACAACTCTCCGGCCGCCAAATCCTGAACATCGTGAAGAAGTATGCTCGCCTTGTCGGACTCAACTCCGATCCGGGGAACCGCCGAGGCATTTGCACGCACTCGCTGCGAAAGACCTGCGCCGTGAATGCGCTCCGGCATGGGGCGCACGTTCACCAGGTGCAGCAGTGGCTGGGGCACGCCGACATCCGCACCACGCAGGAGTACATCACGTACCGAGAGGATGATGTTGAGGCGGCGGCGAGGAGGTGCCAGATTCGGTAGAACGTCGAGCGTTACACGCCACTGCGGCGAGTCAGCACAGCCGTGGCATTATGGTCACGATGATTGATGTATCTGCAGTCATGCATTGGGTTCATGGGATGCGGTGATCCATGCTCTCCGGCGACACAGAATTACGTACTTGAGTTCGGCGGGGGCTACGTTCGGTCCTTGAGGACGTCGCGAGCTATGTCTTCGATCACTTGCTGCGATAATTCATAGCCTTCAAACGCAAGGAAAAGCTGTCGGACGACACGATAGACATGTGAAGGAACGGCGGATTCCGGGGCGTCTGCGGCCATTTCGATGGTGGCCGTGACAATGTCGTCATACGCCCTTCTCTGTTGTCGCAACATCCGTCGCGGGTTGCTCCAACACCCAAGGAGCCGGGCGTGCAAGCCGCGCCATCTGAATGCGAAGGCAATCGAGTTCTCACCCGAAGCGCCCAGTTCACCGGTAAACTGCAGAACGGTAGAGATTGTCTCGGTGACACGGTACACCACGAGGTAGAAATCGAGCGTCGATCGCGGGGCGATGCCGTGCGATTCTTGCCGGGCGTCATCTTCTAGTAGCCGTACGTAGTAAAACTGACCCGCAGGATTGATCTGCCAGTAGTCGGTAATAGCAAAGGGATCGCTGCGTCCGCTCACCATTAGCGCCTCCCAGACTCCGCGCACCACGCGGGGGTTCATGTCCGGCGCGTTCGGATTGTCAATGACTGTCCACGGCGGCCACCCACTATGATCATGACGAGTCGCCTGCAGTCGATTCAGCAGTTCGCGACTTGGCGCGTTGCGAGTCTCTAGCCCGTTCACGACGGCAGCCGCTTCCCAGTAACCAGCGTCTGGCAACTTCTGGCGTCTCTCGGCGGCAGTTTGCAGGAAGCGTTGGTAACCATTGTCGAGAACAGCCATTGGTGTCACTGCGGATTGGGCGGGCGGCTGCATCGCACTGACGACAGTCTTGACGATGTCTGGAGTGATCCCGGCAAGATGGCGTCGAATGAACGCGCCGATGTCCGCTTCACGGTTATCGAAGCAAACCTTCATGAGTCGGTTAATGTCCGACCTTCGGATCTTGGTACTGGAAACACGATTGTTCGTTGTTACGGACCGCACGTACAACACGTCGTCTTCAATGAGTCGTTTGTTATCACCGTTGGGATCAACGAGAGTGGATTTCGCGAAAACCGGGGTCACCACTCCATCCGGGACCACGACAATGGGATGCGCTTGCCCTTGTGTCTCGCGAAACTCGACTGTCACGGCAAATGGCTCAGACGCGTACTTAGACACGATCTCTTGAATTCGATCGACATGATACAATTCGGCGACATTTGGTGGTGCGCCAGCCGACGGCATCGCGTTGTCGTCGAACCCTAGAACGAGATGTCCCCCGTTGTTATTCCGCAGCGCCAAACAGGCCTTCGCGATCTTTGCGATGCCCTCCGGTTCGCTCGGAATGAGCCATGGCTTCAGTTCCACGCCAAGGCGCTCTTGCGGGGAATCAACCAGCCGTTGCAGCAAGTCTTCAACCATAGGCTCCACTTCTCCGAGGCGAATCGCGCAAGTTCGGGCAAATCGCGCGAGTGCATCAATGGCTTCTTGCTCGGTGGGACCAACGGAGCGTACCCAGCGCCGCCAGTCGTTCTCAGAGAAACTGCCGAGCTCTTCCGTTGTGGCTGGATACGGTCTGGCTTTTTTCCACTCAATCGCCAAATGCGTTAATTGCTGCTTTGAGCATTCAAATAAGCGTTGGACCGTACCGAGCTCTTTAGTCCAGGCAAACCTGCGAAGGCTCTCGTCACTTGGCCTGGAGAGCATTTGATTTCCTTTCGTTGGTGACTTCGCGATGAGCGGTTCCGCAGGACGGTTCTGGAGACCGTAACTGCCACAGAGTTGCACGGCACGCTAATCATAGGATGCGATTGCAAGAGGCTTCCAACCGATGAGGCCCGGATCCGCAATATAGGCGAGCAGCCAAAGTGCTGGGAGCGCCGTTATCGAGTACGGCACGTTCCCATCGACCATCCATAGATATCGCGACGGCCGATTCTGCGGGTCGCTATCCGTGAAGTATCCGTGGTGGCCGTTGCGGTAGGCGCGCATGACGTTCGCGACAAACTCGTCCGGGGACTCCACGATCTCGGTGTGAAGGTGGCGGTCGCGGACGGCGATGCCAGCCGCTGTGGCTTTCGACCTCATCCAAATCGAGTCTAGGACTGTATCACGGAGTTGCCCGTATACCATCTCGGCGATTTTTGCCAAGCGATCACCGATTCCGGGAATGCCACTCAAGCGCGACTGGATGAGCGACAGTCCCGTCGACGGGTTGAAGAGGGTCTTGAAGAATTCCGTGTCGGTCGCTGTGTTGCAAAAACGTTTGCTCAGCGTATCGAAGAGATCAGCAATCTCAAACACTGCGGCCTTGGCCGATCCCACCTCCGTCACGCACATGCTGGCGATGGTTCGCTTCACCACGCGTTCCATGGTAAGAAGATGCTCGAATGCGAAACGAGCGTCGATGTCTGCCTCCGGATTGCCATGCACGGTGAAGTTCGCCGCGTCAGCTACGTTGTAGAGGAGCGCGTCCACCGCTGGTACGAACCATCTCCAGAACGCGACCATATCGCCCATTCCCGCGTGTTCGGTATGCAGTAGGCGACCGTGAGCCCGTTTCTGGTGGGCCGGATGGTCGACGCCTCGAAAAATGTCCCGTACATCCAGCGCCTCCTCTCCGAAGGCTGCGGCGTGTGCGAGGATTGCCAACCAGTCGGCGGGGAACGGCGGTCGCTCGATCCTCGCGGGCGGGTCAAACAGAAACAGAAACTGTAGGCCGGGTTGTCCGGCCGTAAAGCCAGACACGAAGGGATACCACAGGTAATTCGCGAAGTGGAACAGGTGCCAGGGCCGGCGCGCACTCTGCGGGCTCTTGGAAAAATAGGCAATTGCGCCATGGCGCTCAATAAGGTATACCGTCATCGTTGCGTTTCTTACCGACAGGGAGGGAGGAAAGACGAACGATGGCGAAGCCGCTGGACCTGGA